>JALOMD010000383.1 GCA_025455595.1 Cytophagales bacterium
CGATGAAACCGTTTTGGTAGGTTTTTGCCTAAAACGCAAACTTGGTAGCTGGTGTTACGTGAGGCCGAAAAATGCTCGGCCAAGCGTTTTGGGCAAATTTTGCCCAAAACGCCTCTGACTTCCGACCTCTTAACTCTGACCTAAAATCTCACTTTTTCTTCTTCGTGCTGGGGGCAGGTTGTTTTTTCACTTCGTTACGTTTGGTGTCGGCATCCTTGCGGGCTTGTTCGGCTTTGCGCATGGCATCCTCCAAGCGGGCCGAGAAACCGGTTTTCTTCTTGTCTTTGTTCTTCTCGCGGTACTCGTCGAGCTTGCGGCGGATGGCCCCTTCGTCCACAAAGCTGCGAATCGCCAACTGCTGCCCGATGGTAACCAAGTTGGACACTAAATAGTAAAAATTCAGGCCCGCCGGCGACGAGTTGAGCACGAACATGATGACCACCGGCATTACGTACTGGATGGTTTTGTACGGGCCGGGCATGGCTGCGGACGAGGTGAGCTGGCTGTTGTAATACGTGAACGCCAGCGACGACAGCGTCATCAGGATGGCGAACAGGCTCACGTGCGAGCCGTAGCCGGGCAGGCTGAACGGCAGGTTCAGGATGGAGTCGTAGGTGGACAAGTCGTTGGCCCACAGGAACGCCTTCTGCCGGAACTCGATCAGGTTCGGGAACAGGCTGAACAAGGCGAACAGGATAGGCATTTGCAGCAAAACCGGCACGCAGCCGCTGAGCGGGTTTACGCCCACTTGGCCGTACAGCTTCATCTGCTCCTGCTGGATTTTCTGCATGTCGTCGCCGTGCTTGGCTTTGATTTGCTCGATTTCGGGTTGCAGCACGCGGGTCTTGGCCAGCGAGATGTATGACCGATAGACCAGCGGGAACAGGATGGTTTTGACCACCAGCACCAGCACAATGATGAGCAGCCCGTAATTATTGACGAAACCTTCGAGAAAGTGGAAAATGGGCAAAATGAGAAAACGGCCCACCACGCGAATCACCGGCCAGCCGAGATACACGTTTTCGCGGAAACCGTCGGTCACATTTTTCACGATTTCGTAGTTGTTCGGGCCGAAGTAATAGTCGAAACGGCCTTTGCCCGCACGCAGGTCTGAGATGGGCATTTGCAGCGTGGCCTCCAGCATTTTGGTCTGCGTGGTGTCGGCAGGCTCGACGTAGCTTCTGGCTTGGATGGACGAGAACGGTGCGCCCCGCGCCACCAGGGCCGAGAGGAAAAACTGCTGTTTCAACGAAAACCAACGCACGGGTTCGGTATCGGCGGCATCGTCGTCGCCAAGCGAGTTTTCGCCCACGTCAACAAATTCCTCTGCCGCCGTGTAATAGTTCAGCGACGAAGCCAGTTGGCTCATGTTGGCATCTTTCTCGAAGTTCTTCAGCCGTTGCCGCCAGTACAACTGGGCCGGGGCGTTGCCCAGTACGCCTTCCAATCCGTTCACTTTCAGGTCGTAGCCCACTTGGAAGCCCGTGCCGCGCAGGGTGTAGGTTTGCTCCACGTACTGGTCTTGCCCCAACGCCAGCCGGAAAGCCACCCGCAACGAGTCGCCGTCGCGTTGCACGCTGCCGCCTGCGTCGTTGGTGGCGAAGTACAAGTCGTATAAGTTCACTTCGCCGTTGCGCGTGGGGATACGCAACGAGCGGCTGGCCGAACGGTCGTCAACCAGCACCAGCGGCTTTTGGTCGTAGGTCTTGTAGCCTTTGAGCAGCACTTCTTTCACGCGGCCGCCACGGTTGCTTAACGTGAGGCGCAAGTCTTTGTTTTCCAGCACGATGTCTCTTTCCTCGCCCGTGGCGGCTTGGGCAAAGTCGCCGTACATGCGCTGGGCAGTGGCGGAGTCAACGGGAGCAGGGGTTGTGGCAGCCGGTGCTTGGGCGGCCGCTTTGGCCTGGGTTTGTTGCTTGGGCGGCGCAGTCGGTTCCTGTTGACCCATGTATATCGAATAGCCAATCAGCAGCAGGAAAATCAGCAGGAAGCCAATGATGTTGTTACGATCCATTAATTTGAAGTACGATTTACGAGGTACGAATTACAATTTTGAATGAGTGAATGAATAATACCAATTTTGAATGATGAACGCGTAAGGCCGAATGATGAATCTCTTGAAAATCAGCAACTTGAAACTGCAAAAACACGCAGTCAGTCTTTAATTTTGGTGTAAGTGTCTCGGAAAACCCATTTTAAAGATTGGGACAAGCCGTTTTGGGCAAATTTTGCTCAAAACGCTGATTTCCACTTGAAAGCAACGCTGTTTTCCATTCAATCATTCTCTCATTCAATCATTCAAAATTTGTTTCACCGCGCCACCAGTCGTTTGGCGGAGACGTAATCCACGGCGGCTTTCACAAAGTTCACAAACAGCGGCTGCGGGTTCATCACCGTGCTTTTGAGTTGTTCGGGGTGAAACTGCACGCCTACGAACCACGGGTGGTCTTTGATTTCCACGATTTCCACCAAGCCCGTGTCGGGGTTGAGGCCCGTGGCGGCCATGCCTGCTTTCTCGAAGGCCTCCAGATACTGGTTGTTGAACTCGTACCGGTGGCGGTGGCGTTCCGAGATTTTTGCCTTGCCGTAAATCTGCGCCGCCTTCGAGCCTTTTTTCAAATCGCACGGGTAGGCACCCAGCCGCATGGTGCCGCCTTTTGCGGTGATTTTCTTCTGGTCTTCCATCATGTCAATCACCGGGTAGGGCGTTTGCGGATTCCACTCGGTGGAAGCGGCTCCTTGCAATCCCAACACGTTGCGGGCGAATTCGACCACGGCGCACTGCATCCCAAGGCAAATGCCGAAGAACGGAATGCCGTTTTCGCGCACGTAGCGGATGGCGGCGATTTTGCCCTCGATGCCGCGTTCGCCGAAGCCGGGAGCCACCAGCACGCCGTCGAGGTCTTCAAAAACCGTCTCCACGTTTTCGGGCAGCAGCGTCTCCGAGTGTATCCAGCGGATGTTGACCTTGCATTCGTTTTGCGCCCCGGCGTGCAAAAACGCCTCGGCGATGGACTTGTACGCGTCGCGCAGCTCGACATATTTGCCCACCAGCCCGATGGTCACTTCCTCCAGCGGGTTCTTGAGACGGCCCAAAAACTCCTTCCACCGCTCCATGTCCGGCTCTTTGTCGTGGTGCAGTTTCAGTTTCACCAGCACCCGTTCGTCGAGCTTTTCCTTTTTCATCAGCAGCGGCACGTCGTAGATAGTGTCGGCATCCAAGGCTTCGATGACCGAGTTGATTTGCACGTTGCAGAACAGGGCCACTTTCTTGCGGATGTCCTGCGGCAGCGGATGCTCGGTGCGGCACACCAAGATGTCAGGCTGCACGCCGGTTTCGAGCAAGTCCTTGACCGAGTGTTGGGTAGGCTTGGTTTTCAGCTCGCCGGCCGACTTCAGGTACGGCACCAGCGTGAGGTGAATCACAATGGCGTTGCTGGGGCCTACGTCCCATTTGAACTGCCGCACGGCCTCAATGAACGGCAGCGATTCGATGTCGCCCACGCAGCCGCCGATTTCAGTAATCACGATGTCGTACTGGCCGGTTTCGCCCAAGGCGCAGATGCGCCGCTTGATTTCGTCGGTGATGTGCGGAATCACCTGCACGGTCTTGCCCAAGTAGGCTCCTTGCCGTTCTTTGGTGATGACGCTGTTGTAGATGCGGCCGGTGGTGACGTTGTTGGCCTGCGAGGTGGGTGTGTTCAGGAACCGTTCGTAGTGGCCCAGGTCAAGGTCGGTTTCGGCACCGTCGTCGGTTACGTAGCATTCGCCGTGTTCGTAGGGGTTCAGCGTGCCGGGGTCAATGTTGATGTAGGGGTCGAATTTCTGGATGGTGACCGAAAATCCTCTGGCTTGCAGGAGTTTGGCTAACGATGATGCGATGATGCCTTTGCCGAGTGAAGAGGTTACGCCGCCTGTAACGAAAATGTATTTTGCCGATGCCATAAGTTGTGGTTTCACAAAAAGACTTATGGGGTGCAAAGGTAGCGAATTAAATTCGGAAAAGAGAGTGGTAAGTCGTAAGTGGTAAGTCGCAAGTGGCGTTTTGGACAATTTTTGCCTAAAACGCTTTCAGAGACGCAGTGAAATCAACCAGCAGTCCTTCTGTGTTTTTGATTTTGCCGGGCAAAAAATTACCTTTTGGCGGCACAACGTGTTTGAAAGCCGTTTTGGGCAAATTTCGCCCAAAACGCCAAACTGAAAACGTTAAACGGTAAACGAAAAACGCTAAACCGAACAAATGCAAACCACTCTGACCGAAACCCTTCCGTCCACCGTGGCGTGGACAACCGCCGAAAAAATCCTGTTCCGCTTTTGCTGCGTGTTCTTTGTCCTTTACGTAGTCATCAACAACAACGGGGTCGTTCCGCTGGCCGACTGGATTTCCGGCTTCACCACCGAGCCGCTGCTGCACGCCCTGATTCCGTGGATGGGCAAGCACATCCTCCAACTTTCCAAAGACATTACGGTGTTCACCAACGGCAGCGGCGACACCACCTACGACTACGTACTGGTACTGTTCATCTTCGTGCTGGCCGTGGCCGGTTGCGCCGTTTGGAGCGTTTTGGACCGAAACCGCCGCGACTACCAAACGGCCTATTACTGGCTCACCGTCGTTGTCCGCTATTACGTGGGGCTTACCATGCTCACCTACGGCTTCGTCAAGGTGTTCAAGCTGCAATTCCCGTTTCCGAGCGTGGCCACGTTGGCGCAACCCTACGGCGAGTCCACGCCGATGCGGCTGGCGTGGACGTTCATGGGCTATTCAAAACTGTACAACTATTTCACCGGCTTCGCCGAGGTGCTGGGCGGGGCGTTGCTGCTGTTCCGCCGCACGGCCGCGCTGGGTGCGTTGGTCTCGCTGATGGTCATGCTCAACGTGGCCGTGATGAACTTCTCGTTCGACATCCCGGTGAAGCTGCTTTCGAGCACCGTAGTGGTGATGTGCGTGTTCCTGCTGGCCCGCGACGCTTGGAAACTGTACGCGTTCTTTGTGTTGCATCGGCCGACGGCCCTGTCGGTTGTCGAACTGCCGACATTTCGCAAAAAATGGGTGCGGATAGGCGGCCGGGTGTTCAAGTACGCGTTTGTCGTGGCGGTGGTGGGCATGAACATCTACGGCGGCTTTACAGGACTGGACAGCTACGGCGACTCCGCCCCGAAACCGCCCCTGTACGGCATCTATTATGCAGAAAGTCACATTCGCAACAACGACACCGTACCACCGCTTGCCACCGACACTTTGCGTTGGAAACGCCTGATTGTAGGCAAATACGGCCGCGCCTCCGTCCAGTTCATGAACGACACGCTGCGCACGTTCACAATCGAACCGGATACGTTGAAAAAGACTTTTGTCCTGATCTCAAACAAAGACACGGCACAGAAACACACATTCGCCTACAAGCTGCCCGACAGAAACCATCTGTTGCTGAGTGGAACATGGAAAGGCGACTCAATCTCTGTGCGTTTCAGGAAAAAAGACGTGAAGGAATTCCCGCTCGTCAGCACCGGGTTCAACTGGATTAACGAGTATCCCAATAATCGTTAAGGTCGAATAATTTTCGCGACCATCCGAGTACCTCCAAAAACTGAACCTTTCGAAGCTTGATGTGTACTGTTGCTGAAAAACTATTGAAAATTCAGCCACTGCACCAGTTGGCTGCACGAGTCCCGGCACTCCGCACGAAAATGCAAACCTCACGGATACAAACCGAAACAGGCCAACTTTCTATTGAAAACTGGACGCTTTTACAGAGAATGTCGTTCCGTTTTCTGTTTTCGTTCTTTGTGATGTACATGATGGCCGACAATGCCTTTCCACTAATCGGGGAATTAGGCTTTTTGGATTGGATGACAGAACTGAACCAGTTTGTCGTTTGGCTCGGCAGGCATGTACTCGACGTTGAACAAGAGATTTCCACGGAATCCACCGGAAGCGGCGACACTACGTTCTTCTACTTGCAATTGTATTTTTTTCTCGTCGCGGCTGTTTTTGCGGCCTCTGTCTGGAGTATTCTGGATAGGGACAGGAAAGAATACAACGCTTTGCATTATTGGCTCATGATCGGGCTGCGTTATTACTTGGCTATCCATCTGTGGAGTTACGGCTTTGAAAAAGTCTATAAACTACAGTTCCCGACACCCAGTCTGGAAAGGCTTGTCCAACCGTACGGCGAGTCCACACCAATGGGCTTGGCGTGGACGTTCATGGGCTATTCAAAGCTGTACAACTATTTCACCGGCTTCGCCGAGGTGCTGGGCGGGGCGTTGTTGCTGTTCCGCCGCACGGCCACGCTGGGGGCGTTGGTCTCGCTGCTGGTCATGCTCAACGTGGCCGTGATGAACTTCTCGTTCGACATCCCGGTGAAATTATTCTCAACGACACTGGCCGTCATGTGTCTGTATCTGTTGAGACAACAAATCAAAGTCTTGTACAGTTTTTTTATTGACCACAGACTGACCAAACTGACGCTGTTTCCTGTACCGTTCTCACAGAATAAACCATTAAAAACGACAAGCCGGATTCTTAAATATTCATGGATTGGCTACGAACTGTTCAATAATATTTCTGAAAACAGGCGATGGGACATCGAGCAAGGCGACAACGCCCCGAAGCCGCCTTTGTACGGCATCTATTACACAGAAAATTTCGTGCGAAACAACGACACCCTGCCGCCGCTCGCAACCGACAGCCTCTACTGGAAAAGAATGATTGTCACCGAATACGGCTACGCGAGTGAAAAAACAAATCGAGGCAACCTCTTACGAAGACAGCGAAGAAAAGCATTTGCTCCAATACGAACGCATTGGTAAAAACCACCTGTTGCTCACCGGCAAATGGAAAAACGACTCAATCTCTGTGCGTTTCAGGAAAAAAGACGTGAAGGAGTTCCCGCTCGTCAGCACCGGATTCAACTGGATTAATGAGTACCCCAATAACAGATGAAGCGTTTTGGGCAAATTTTGCCTAAAACGCCTGACCCGTGCAACCATCCGCCCATTCCCGGTGTCCTTGCTGTTAAAAACCACTCCAAGCGTATGAAAAACATCCTACTCACCACCAGCCTCTTTCTTCTGTTCGTGACCGCCGCCTGCCGCCGCGACGAACCCAGCGTTGTTGCCGAAGCCGATGACTTCATGCCGCTGCAAGTGGGCAACTATTGGAAGGTCAGCGACACCGATTACCTTGAAGTCACTGGCGACACTACCCTGAACGGGCAGCGGTATTGTGTAATCCAGACCACACAAGACCGGGGCGGCACCTTGTTTTCGGGTCAGTTGTTCTTTCGGGTTGACAGCAACCGGCAACTCATCCAAGGTTACGCCAACAGTACCACCACGCGCGTAATTGCCGATTTTGGGTTGCGGCAAGGCGAAACAGTCCGCAATGAAACCTTTGAAGCCCCTACGCTGGTGGAAAAAACAACCGACCGCATCACGTTTCGTTACCCGTGCGGTCTTTGTTCGGCATTTGGCACCACCTATCAGCTCAGTTTCCAACGCGGACGCGGCTGGACGACCCGCCAGTATTTCATCGGCGGTTACATCTCCAACAATCCGACCTTCACCGAAATCCGCATCAACGGCACGGTGTACCGGCAGTAGGCAATTTTGAATGAGTGAATGATAGAATGAATGAATGAATGGGCGTTTTGGGCGATTTTTGCTCAAAACGCCTGCATTCCCGAAAAAAACTCCTCCCCCTTGGGGGAGGCTGGGTGGGGGCTTTTCGTATCTTGCGTCGGCCATCAAACCGCTGACAAACCTTTGGATTCCAATGAAATCATTCGCAACGCCGCCGACGTGCTGAGAAAAGGCGGCGTTGTCCTCTCCCCTACCGACACCGTTTGGAGCCTGCTCTGCGATGCCCGCAACGAAGAGGCCGTGCAACGCGTGCAACAACTCCGCAACCGCGAAATCGCCAAGCCGCTTGTCGTAGCCGTGGCGGAAATAGGCTGGATGAGCGAACTGACGCAGAAAGTGCCCGAAATTGCGTGGGACATTGTGGAGTTTGCCGAGCGGCCCCTCACGGTGGTGTTTTCCAACGGACGGGGCGTGGCACCCGGCGTGCTGGCCGCCGACGGCAGTGTGGCCGTGCGGCTGGTCAAAGACGACTTCGCCCAGCGGCTCGTCGGGCGAGTGAACCGCGCCGTAGTGATGACTTCCGCCGAACGCCCGCACCAGTTCCGCCCCCGCACCTTCGACGACGTGAACCCCGAAATCCGCGACGGCGTGGACTACATCGTGCCACTCGAACAAAACGACCGCAACCACTACCGCCCCGCCGACATCCTGCGCATCGAGGTCAACGGCGAAATCAAGTTCATCCGAAAATAAAAGCCCCCACCCGGCCTCCCCCAAGGGGGAGGGGAAAGGCCTCACCCCCAACCCCTCTCCCAAGGAGAGGGGAAAAAAACTCCCTTCCCCCTTGGGGGAAGGGCTGGGGATGGGGGCTTTTGGGGA
>JALOMD010000384.1 GCA_025455595.1 Cytophagales bacterium
CCTGCAACTGCTGCCCGAAAAAGCCACGGTGCTGTTTCATTTCCGTCGCAACGAAACCGAAACGGTCTATTTCCCGACCATTAAGTACGGCGGCGAAAAAGTGAACTTCCAGTTCCAGAACGCCTTCATCGTTTGCGACGAACCGGCTTGGATGGTGCTGCACGACAAGCTCTACAGCTTTGCCAAAGAAGTGGATGGCAAGAAACTGCGGCCTTTCCTGAACCGCTCCAACATCATCATCCCCAAGAGCGTCGAAGAGACGTATTACCAAAAGTTCGTGGCCCCGCTCATCGCCTCGTTCGATGTCTATGCCAAGGGGTTCGAGATACAGTCGGAAGGCTACCCGCCCAAGCCGGTGCTGCTGATTACCGAATACCAAACGGCCAAGGCCGCGTTGTCGCTGTTCGAGGAAGGCGGCGTGGCCGAAGACGAGGACGACGGCGAAAGCCAGATTTTGTTCGACGTGGCGTTCCGGTACGGACATGCGTTGTTCAAAGCCTCCGAAACCGGTGCGCCGGTGAGTGTGAGCATGGAGAAAAACAACGGTTCGTACGTGTTTCACCGCATCCGCCGCAAGCCGCAACTGGAAGCCGACAACATTGAGTTTCTGCGCCGCACCGGGCTTGAACTGCGCCACGGCCGCGTGGTGCTGACCAAGGCGCAGGCGTTTTCGTGGCTGCACGAGTACGGCGACATTGTGCGGGAGGCGGGCTTCGAGTTGCAGCAGCAAGGAGGCACCGACAAGAAGTACTTCATCGGCAGCAGCAGCATCAGCGTGCAAATCACCGAAAACCGCGACTGGTTTGACATTTACGCCACCGTGAAGTTCGGCACCTACGAGATTCCGTTCATCCAACTGCGCAACCTGATTCTGCGCAAAAAACGCGAATTCACGCTGCCCAACGGCGAAATCGCCGTGATTCCCGAAGTGTGGCTCACGCAGTACTCCGAACTGATTGCATTCTCGGAAAACCACGACGGCGGCACCGAAGTGAGCATCCGCAAGCACCACTTGGCCTTGGTGGAGGAACTGAACCGCGAAAACCTGGCCCAAGTGACCATGAGCCACAAACTGGAACGGCTGAGGGAGTTTGAGCAGATGGAAGACCAACCCATGCCCGAAGGCTTTGCCGGCGAACTGCGGCCCTACCAAAAGGCGGGCTACAACTGGATGCACTTCTTGCGCAAGTACGGCTTCGGCGGCTGCCTTGCCGACGACATGGGACTTGGCAAAACCAGCCAGGCGTTGGCCATGCTGCAGTCGCAACGCGAGTTGCATCCGGGGCAGCCGTCGCTGGTGGTGGTGCCTACGTCGCTGGTCTATAACTGGGAACTGGAAGCCCGCAAGTTCACGCCCGGCCTGCGGGTGTTTTCGTACATCGGCACGCAGCGCGACAAAAACCCGGAAAACTTCGCCAACTACGACCTGATCATCAGCTCGTACGGCATCGTGCGGATTGACATAGAATTGCTCAAAACGTTCTATTTCAACTACGTGATTCTGGACGAGTCGCAGGCCATCAAGAATCCGGGCAGCAACGTGGCCAGGGCCGTCCGCGAGTTGCACTGCCGGCACCGGCTGGTGCTCACCGGCACGCCCATCGAGAACAGCACGCTCGATTTGTGGTCGCAGATGGCGTTTGTGAATCCGGGGCTGCTGGGTAACGAGCAGTTTTTCCGCAACGAGTTCCTTACGCCCATTGAGAAACGCGGCGACGAACAGAAACTGCGACGGCTGCACGCCATCATCCGGCCGTTTGTGCTGCGGCGGCACAAATCGCAGGTGGCCAAGGACTTGCCCGAAAAAGTGGAGCATCTGCAGTATTGCAAAATGGAGCCGGAGCAGGAGGAAGCCTATGAAGAAGCCAAGTCGTATTTCCGCAACAAAATCCTTGAAAACCTTGACGAAAAGGCCGTGGCCAAGTCGCAACTGCTGCTGATCCAGGGCCTGACCAAACTGCGGCAAATCGCCAACCACCCGCGCATGGTTGACCCGGCCTACACGGGCAGTTCGGGCAAACTGCGCGACGTGCTGCACCGGCTGGAAACGGGCATCAGCGAAAATCACAAGATTTTGATTTTCAGCCAGTTTGTGAAGCACCTGAGCATTGTGCGGCACCATTTGGACAAAATGGACGTTACATACGCTTATCTGGACGGACAAACCAAAGACCGGCGCGGGCAGGTAGAACTTTTCCAAGAGAACGACGACATATCGGTGTTCTTGATTTCGCTGAAGGCAGGCGGCTTGGGCCTGAACCTCACCGCCGCCGACTACGTGTTCATCCTTGACCCGTGGTGGAACCCGGCCATTGAGGCGCAGGCCGTTGACCGTGCCCACCGCATCGGGCAGCAGCAAACGGTGTTCACGTACAAGTTTATCACCAAAAACACCGTTGAAGAGAAAATACTGGCCCTGCAACAACACAAACTCCGGCTCGCCGGTGATTTGATTACCAACGAGGAGACGTTCGTCAAGTCGCTGAGCAAGGAAGACATCCTGACGTTGTTGGATTAAAAAGCCTCACCCCCGGCCCCTCTCCCAAGGAGAGGGGAGAAAAAAACTCCTCCCCCTTGGGGGAGGTTGGGTGGGGGCTACCATTTAAAATCGTACTTCGTACCTCGTAAATCGTAAATCAAAATGACTTCTCGACTGGAAGAATTGTACTTGGAAGGCGAACACGCCATCAAAAACGGCGACTTTGTGGAAGCCATTCACAAACTGGAGGAAATGTTGTCGGAAGACCCGCAGTCTTGCCGGGCACACAACTCATTGGGCTGGCTCTACAAAACCCAACTCGACGAATATGAGCGGGCCGAGATGCACTACAAAATGTGCCTCAAGTACGCCCCCAACTATCCGCACGCTTATTGGAACTACGTCTATCTGCTCACCGACTTGGAACGTTTCGACGAAGCCACCCAACTGATGCAGCGTGCCCTTACCGTGCCGTCCATTGACAAACCCGCCGTCCACAACCGCCTCGGCCTCATCCACGAACTGCAGGGTGATTACGAAACGGCCGTCGAATGCTACAAACAAGCAATCCGCCTCTCGCTGAACAACGACTTCATTGAGGATGCCAAACGCAACATCGAGCGTTGCGAGTACAAGATTACGCTTTAGCCGTTGGCTGTTAGCTTGTGGCCTTTAGCTTGTCAGTAACCGGGTCGAACAAGCATGGTTTTTGTCTGACTATTGATAGCCAACAGCCAAAAGCTAACAGCCAACGGCTGACAGCAATATTTTTTGTGATTTTTCTTGTTGATATTCAGGTGGGGATTGTCTAAATTTCATTCCCGAAACCAGTGATTGCCGAACCACCAGTTAGCCGGTTGTGCCAAGGTTAATTTGACGTGTTTTTGCGGTGATTGCGCGACGTTTTTCAACATTTTCTTCGAGGAGGATGGAGATGATTACGCTGAAGTTTTTGCTCTTGTTCACGGTTTGCTTCGTGGCCTTTGTCTGGGTGCTGTTCCGGGCCTTGCGCCGTAGCTATTTTCCGCCGAACAACGACGACGACGGCGGCACGCCCGTTGATGCCGTTTTCCCGACTTTCGACCCGCCCAGCGGCCACGGCCTTGACGACTGGCTCGTTGACCGGCCCCCGCTTGACCGCGAGACACCGACCCGCCCCGTGCCGCAGCGCAAGGAATAGCCCCACCCCGGCCCTCCCCAAGGGGAGGGTGAAACGCCTCGCCCTAACCCCTCTCCGAAGCCGAAGGCCACGACCCGGCGTGGGAGAGGGGCTTTTTTTCGTCTGAACCTTGATTCGCAGGATTAAAAGATTGCCTTGATTAAGGAAACAAATCATGCTAATCCTTTAATCCTGCGAATCAAGGTTCAGACAAACAGCGTTTTGGGCAAAAATTGCCCAAAACGCTAAACGAAAACGACGAACGTGAAGCGTTACTGGAATAGATTCTTGCCAAAATGTGTTCTACCTTTGCGCCTGAAAATAAGGCCGTTTTGGGCAATTTTTGCCCAAAACGGTGTCTTTTGTTTTTGCTAACAACTAATCACTAACGGCTCGACACTTGTAATGAAAAACGTAAAGGTTGGATTGGTACAAATGTCCTGCACGGCCAGTCCGCAGGAAAACATGGAAAAGACCAAGCAGCGCGTCCGCGAAGCCGCCGCCAAGGGGGCGCAGGTGGTTTGCTTGCAGGAGCTGTTTTTGTCGCTGTACTTCTGCGACGTGGAAGACTACAATAATTTCAAACTCGCCGAGGCCATTCCCGGCCCTTCCACGCATGAACTCGGCGAACTGGCCCGCGAACTGAACGTGGTCATCGTGGCCTCGCTGTTCGAGAAACGCGCCGAAGGGCTGTACCACAACACCACCGCCGTGCTGGATGCCGACGGCACGTACCTCGGCAAGTACCGCAAGATGCACATCCCCGACGACCCCGGCTACTACGAG
>JALOMD010000385.1 GCA_025455595.1 Cytophagales bacterium
GGCTTTTTTGGTTTCTACGGGCGGGCCGGTCACCAGCGTGCTGTCGCCCTTCGGCGTTTGGGACTGCCCGGCAGGGGCTTGTTCGCACGATGCCAGCGTAAGCACGAGTGTCGGCAACAAGGCCAAGCCCGCAGGGATGATTCGTGTTTTTTTCATGGTTTTGTTTGAGAGGTTGTATGCAAACTATCAAACAAATGTACGCGGTTCTGGTTCCTTTTCCATGCATGGGCGTATGACCAATGGTACGTAAAAGTCCTGTTCAGGATTTGGGAAGCCGTTTTGGGCAAATTTTGCCCAAAACGGCCCATCTTCTACTCTATTCCTGAATAACTACTTTTCCGTATTTTCCTTCTGCTGCATCACAGGCTCGGCTTTGCATTGTACAATCCAATCCCGGTACCAATACCCCGAATCCTTCACCGTCCGCTGCTGCGTCTCGAAATCCACGTGCACCAGCCCGAAACGCGGACGGTAGCCTTCGGCCCACTCGAAGTTGTCCAGAAACGTCCACACGAAGTAGCCGTCCACCGGCACACCTTCGGCTTTGGCGCGTAGCACCTGCGCAATGTGGTCTTGCAAGTACTGCGTGCGGCGGGGGTCATGCACGCGGCCGTCGGTCACGGTGTCGGGGAAGGCTGCGCCGTTTTCGGTCACCACCAAGCGTTTCACCTGCGGGTAAGCGGCGAATTTGCGCAGCATCTGGTAAATGCACTCCGGGTAAACCTCCCAGCCCATCAGCGTGGGGTCGCAGCCGCGTTTGGCGGCCTTTACCAAGTCGGCGTTCACAAACGGCATCCACCACGAGTGTTTGGCCACCTCGCGCGTGTAGTTCTGCAAGCCGATGAAGTCGTAGTCGAACGGCAGGCGGCTTTCGTCGCCGGGGCGGACGTACTTTTCCACGCGGTTCAGGAACGGCAGGTCTTTCAGCGGATAGCCCAGCCCCAAGGCCGGTTCGAGGTACAGCCGGTTCAGCAGCGCGTCCACGCGGACGGCCGCCTGCACGTCGCGCGGCGAGTCGGTAAGTGGCGTGACGTACGAACACGAGAACGTGGTGCCCACCTGCGCCTGCGGCCGGTGCGCCTTCACCACGCGGGCACCTTCGGCCTGGGCCAAAGCGGCGTGGTGCATGGCCGGGATGAAGTTCTTGAGCCACCGCCGCCCCGGCGCGTGGATGCCGAGGAAATAGCCCGCGCCGGTGAAAACCATCGGCTCGTTGAGCACCATCCAGTACGGCACCCGGTCGCCGAAGCGTTTCAGGCAAATTTCGGCAAAATCGCAGAACCAGCCCACTACGTCGCGGTTCGTCCAGCCGCCGCGCCGCTCCAGATCGTGCGGCAAATCCCAGTGGTAGAGCGTCACCCAAGGCGTAATGCCGCGCCGCAGGCAACTGTCAATCAGCCGGTTGTAAAAGTCAACGCCTTTTTGGTTCACGACTCCCGTGCCGTTCGGCAGAATGCGCGACCACGCCAGCGAAAACCGGAAATCGGCGATGCCCAGCGTTTGCAGCAGGTCGAGGTCGGCTTCGTAACGATGATAAAAATCGCAGGCGACGTTGGCGTTCTGGTTCAGGTAAGTGTTGCCTTTCTTGTTGGCGAACACGTCCCAAACCGACAGCCCCTTGCCGTCTGTTTGGTAGGCTCCTTCGATTTGGTAGGCGGCCACGGAAGTGCCCCAGTGGAAAGCCTCCCCCAACCCCCTCCGAAGGAGGGGGCTTTCAGATTCGGATAAATGCGGCATGGTTTGTTGTCTTGGTAAAAGCCTCACCCCAACCCCTCTCCCAAGGAGAGGGGCTTTTTGTCCCTCATAAATGCAGCGGCGTTTTGGGCAAAAATCGCCTAAATCGAAGATGCCACTGGTGGCGGTAGTGGAAGTCCCGCCGCCGGCGGAAACATCTTTCACTTGCGACTTACCACTTACTACTTACCACTTTTCACTTCAAAACCACTCGCTCCCCCTTCGGGGGCTGGGGGGCCGTCTGTTCGGCAATCACCCGGTCAATGACTTGCTCGGTTTGGTCGGGGTAGTCCACGGGAATCACCTGGCCGTTGCGTATCCAGTCTTTGATGGCGGGCAAGTGCTTCTTTTTCAGCTTCTTGATTACCGGCACGCCCATGTGGGCAAGGGCGGCGGCATTGCAATGTTGTTCGTACTGGTTTTTCATCGGCACCACCATCACTTTCTTTTTCAAAAACAGTGCCTCGGCGGGAGTCTCGAATCCGGCGCCGCACAAGATGCCCGTGCAGGTGGTGAGGCTTTGCACAAACGCCTCGTTGCTGACCGGCTGGATGCTCACGTTGCCGATTTCGCGGGGGGCGGAACAGTGCTTCGAGAACACGTCCCACCGCACCTCGCCGAGTTTTCCGAGGGTTTCGAGCAGATGGTCGTCGTCGTAGGCGGGCAGATAGACGGTGTAGTGTCCTTCGTCGGTGGATTGCCACTGTCGCACTTCGCGCCGGATGACGGGCGTGTAGGTGTGGTCGTCGTAGGCTTGGAAGTGGAAGCCGTAGGCCGTGGTCACCGGGGCGTACGACTGCAGCACCATCTTGCCGATCAGGTCGGTGTGGTCAGGCTGCGGGGCGTGCGGCGACAACACCGCCGCCTGGTGGCTCACGCCGATGCAGGCTTTCTTGCGCAACCGGCACGCCCACGCCGACACCGGCTCGAAGTCGTTGATTACCAAGTCGTAACTCTCGACGGGCACGCTGCGTATTTCGCGCACAAACCGCTTGGACTTGGCTTGCTTGAAGGTTTTGTACAAATCCACGCCGCCCTTCTTGCCAAACACAAACGAAAGCCCGCCCAGCCGGTATTTGATGTCATACGGCAGCGACACGTCGGCTTGGGTACCGCTCACGAGAAGGTCAAGCTCGCCTTTGGTTTGGAGGATAGGAATGATGTCTCTGGCCCGGCTGATGTGTCCGTTGCCCGTGCCTTGGATGGCGTAGAGGATTTTCATGTTGAAGTACGATTTACGAATCGGGTGGTTACAGGTTGAAGGTTACAGGTTGAAAGGTTATGGGCGTTTTGGGCAAAATTTGCCTAAAACGAAGCCCCCTCTACAAAACCAACAACCCCGCAGGAAACGAGTCCCGGCGGGGCAAGGTAAAGTTCTTCGTCTAATGTCAATAATTTTCAGCCGAAAAATCTTTTTCGCCAAAGGCTAATGACCAAAAGCTAAGAGCTGATTCTCAAGCCAGCGTCCTGTGGGTACGCGGATGGCGCAGTGCGGCGTTTCGGAGCAGCAGCAAGTACAGGAAGAGCCGTTCCTGCACGAATTGGCGAAGCAAGGCAAACCGTTTCATAGCGAGGTCGAAATCTTGGTGTTCTGTAGCAAGTTACGCCGCCAAGATGAACTGGTGATTGCGCCTGCGTGAAGTTTGTGTTAACAAAACCGTTTACCGTTTACCGTTTACCGTTTTGGGCGATTTTCGCCCAAAACGGTGAAGCCCCGTAGGGGCGACCTGTCTGTAGAAATACAGAGCATTCACATCAAAAGCTCCGTAGGAGCGACCCGAATTTCGCTGCATGAAAAGGGTCGCTCCTACGGAGCTTTTGCGTTGACTTGTCTCGGTTGCTACAGACAGTCGACTCCTACGGAGTCAAAACACCTCCATTCACCAAAAATCGTTTTGGGCAAAAAACGCCTAAAACGACAAACTGTAAACTGAGAACCGTAAACCGCAAACTGAAAACGCCGTTCACGCCGCCGTTGCCAGCGTGCCGGGATAGATGCCTACGTCCAGCTTTAGCGTGTTGCGTAACACCTCCAGTTTCGACCATTTCTCGATGCGGTCTTTGTCCAAAAACTTGAACAACTCGTTGGTGGTGCGCACCGGGCTGCCCTCGAAGCCGATGATGATGTCGCCTTCGCGCAGTTGCGAACGCACGGCGGGCGAGTTTTTCTCAATGGAAACGACCATCAGCCCACGGTTTTGCTTCAGTCCGTAGAAATTCACGATGCGCGGATTGACGGTGATTTCCTGCAACATGATGCCCAAATACGCCTTGCGTACCTTGCCGTCTTTGATCAGGTGCCCGGCAATGTCTTTTGCCGTGTTGATCCCCACCGCAAAGCTCAGTCCCTGCGCCCCGCGAATCACGGCGGTGTTCACACCCACCACCTCGCCGGCGGCATTCACCATCGGGCCGCCGCTGTTGCCGGGGTTCAGGGCGGCATCGCTCTGGATCACATTGTCAACCAGCCGACCGGAGGTGGTGCGCAGCGTGCGGCCCAAGGCACTGACCACGCCCGTGGTCACGGTGTGCTGGTAGCCGTACGGGTTGCCGATGGCGATGACCAACTGCCCGATTTGCAGGTTCTCCGAGTCGCCGAGGCGGGCGGTGGAATAGCCGTTGGCGTAGGTTTTGATGACGGCAACGTCGGTGTCGGGGTCTTCGCCCACGAGAAACGCCTCGG
>JALOMD010000386.1 GCA_025455595.1 Cytophagales bacterium
GCCACTGTTGTTCATTGCTCCGCGCGGCCTTATCACTATTTTGCTGTTTCTGGGCATTCCGGCCGCACAGTCCATTGACTTGGTGAACCGTTCGTTGGTCATCCAAGTGATTGTGCTGACGGCCTTGGTAATGATGGCGGGCTTGATGCTGGCCGTCCCCAAGACGAATCCACCCGTGGCAACCACCCCCGACGGCGTACCGGTGGAGTGAAAGGCGTAAGGTACGGGGCAGGGAGCAGGGAGCCTGAGGCAGAGGGCGTTTTGGGTAAAATTTGCTCAAAACGCTTCGTGCCGTTCTGCGAATTCTGTGACCTCGCAGGAATATGCCGGTAGTCTCTGACTACCTCGAATATGCCGGTAGTCTCTGACTACCTCACGCCTTGGCGTGACAAAGGCGTTTCCTGCACGAAGCCGGTTGCGCTATGCGCCGATAGTCGCAGACTACCGAAATTAGCACTTCGTACCAAAATGCTACGAAGAACGCTGTGCGTTTTGAGCTTTTTTTGCCTAAAACGCCCCGTACTCTTTGCCCCACGCCCTCTGCTCCTGTTGCTTCGCACGCGAAATATGGGCATATTGCCAAGCTTCAAACCAATCGCAATCACGTGCCCGACCGCAATTGGTTTGCATTATTCCTGACGCGTAAAATCATTGCAAACATCTGACTTTCGATTGCTTGCAATCATTTCTGACTGACCACTGACGACTAACCACTAACGACTTTGTATCCACAGGAATGAAAGTGGTTTGCACGAACCAAAACCTTTCAACCTGTAAGCATCGGCCCGTATTCAGTTTATCTTATTTTGAAAAGCAAATTCGCTTCTAACGCACTGTTTTCAATGTGACTGTTTAAAATTTTCCGTTTTGGTCATTTTTTGCCCAAAACGCACCGGCTGTAGGGGCGGGGCTTGCCCCCGACACGTCGGGGCAGGCTCCCGCCCTTGTTTCCCACAGGCCCGGATTATCCTTTGCCGAGCCTGCACGACAGAGGGCTCAATGTTTTGAACCCTGTTTTTTTACCCAAGACTCAAGACTAATTACTCAAGACTGGGTACTTAACCCTGCAACTTGCAACCTTTTCAGAATGGAAAATCCGGTTATTATTTTTGGTGCAAAAGGACTGGGCCGCGTGGCCCTCGACATATTCCAAAGCAACGGCGTGACGGTCTATGGCTTGCTCGACGACGACAAGAGCCTGTACAACACCGATATTCAGAACGTACCCGTGCTCGGCAGTCCCGACGACGACGGCTTCTTGAAACTCATCGGCAAAAAGTGCGAGGCGTTTGTGGCCACCGACGACAACAAACTGCGCCGCCACCTGACCGAAATGCTGAACGAACGGCGCAAAATCATGCCCGTGAACGCCGTCCACAGCTTGGCGCACCTTGCGCCGTCGGCGGGCATCGGGCATGGAAACCTGTTTTCGGCGGGCGTAGTGGTCGGCTCGGCGGCAACCGTGGGCAGCCACTGCGTGTTTCACACCGGCTGCGTGGTGGACTACGAGGCCCGTCTCGGCGACTACGTGCAAGTGGGTGCGGGCAGCGTGGTGGGCAGCGGCGCGACGATTGAGAACGGCGTTTTCATCGGCAGCGGCGTGACGGTGGTGCCCGGCGTGACCATCGGCAAGAACGCCCGCATCGGGGCCGGCTCGGTGGTCATCGAAAGCGTGAAGGCTGGGGCCACTGTTTTCGGCAATCCGGCGAAAAGCGTCCAATAGCGTTTTACGTTTAACGTTTATCGTTTAACGTTTAACGTTTATCGTTCGGATGTCACGCAGCGTCCCGGCAAGTCGGGACGCTGCGTGACATCTGTAATGCTGACAGCTATCGAGACCCGGCATCCCTTTGTGAGCAAGTATGATGATAAACGTTAAACGATAAACGTTAAACGAAATTGAAACTCAAGAACTTCAACCTCACGTTCGGCGAGCAGTTGTTCAAGGCATTCAGCGATGAGTCGCGGGTGCGGATTGTGCATTTGCTCTATAGAAACAAGGAAATGTGCGTGTCGGATTTGGAACAAGTGCTGGACTTTACGCAGGCCAAGACTTCGCGCCATGTGCTGTACCTGAAAAACGCCGGGCTGCTGGGCTACAAGAAGATGGATCAGTGGGTGTATTACTATTTGAAAGACGAATTTACAGAGATTGTGGGGCAACTGCTCGGCTACATGAGCAAAGACGCTGTGCTACAGAACGACTACGAAACCTACCGCGTGCTGTACTCGAACCGCGAACTGGCCGTGAACAAACTGCACCAAGACCGCCACCGCATGAACGCCTTCCGCCTGCGCGGAACAGAGTGAAGGCGAATGCGGAACTGGGAATGCGGATTGCGGAAAAAATGGCTAAAACGATAGGGAAGAAACTTTGCAACAGGGCAACTGGCTGAAATTTTATATTTCAGCCAGAAACCATCCGTAGGGGCGGGGCTTGCCCCCGCCCTGTTTCTTCCAGGCTCGGATTGACCTTTGACGCATCCTTACCGGACGCGCCGGGCGGGGGCAAGCCCCGCCCCTACACCGATTTTCTCGCCGCAATCCGCATTCCCAATTCCGTATTCGCCTTCATTCTGTTCGCCAAATTCAGTATGTCGTCTTTGCGGGCCAGTTGGTTCAGCCATTTTTCAGGGATTTTTTCGTAGCCGTACAGCAATCCCGCCAGCCCGCCGGCAATGGCGGCTGTCGTGTCGGTGTCGCTGCCCAAGTTCACGGCTTTCAGTACGGTTTCTTCGTAGGAATTGCTGTTCAACAGACACCAAAAGCTGGCTTCCAAACTGTGCAGCACATAGCCCGAACTGGCGATTTCATTTTCTGTGTACTGATAAATCGGCTTGGTTTCGTATTCGCCTACCGGATTCTGTAGAATGCGATGAAATTTGTCAATTTCCGCTTGCGAACAGACGGCGTTTTCGTCTAAAAAATCATTCACTGTCTGTCGCATTTCTGTAAACGCCTCGAATTTCTCCTTGCCCGCCATCAGTTGCAGCGCGTATTCCAAATAGATGAAACACGCCAGCACCGAGCGGATGTGCCCGTGCGTAAGCGACGATACTTCTTTTGTGTATTGGAAGCGTTTTTCAATCGGCTTGTTCTGTACGTACAGAGCCAGCGGCAAAATGCGCATCAATGAGCCGTTGCCGTTGCTCTGTTCGTCTGTACGGCCCGCCATCACAGGCAACACGCCGCGCATCAAATCACTGATGGCATCGGAAGTGGCAAAGCCGATGTCAAAGACGTGTCCGTGCGGTGTCCAGTGATTGTACTTCCGCCATCTAATAAAACGATTGGCCAAGTCGCGCAAATCGTAGCCTTTGCAGAGCATTTCGGCCAAACAGAACGTCAGCGAGCTGTCGTCTGACCACGTGCCGGGCGGCTGGTTGTGGGTGCCGTAGCCCAGCATGTCGGTCACCGGGTTTTTGCTCAGAAAATCGCGGCCTTTGAATTCCACCGGCACGCCCAACGCATCGCCTACGGCGACACCAAACAGAACATCGTGTGCAAAAGACATATTGAAGTACGATTTACGAGGTACGAAATACGATTTTCAGGTCAGAGATAAGAGGTCAGAAGAGGCGTTTTGGGCGATTTTTGCTTAAAACGGCAACACGACTGTGATTCCGACTGTTAATCGGAGATTGTCAATTTACAAATAAAGTGACTCTTTCACGTTTTGTTTCCATTTGTACTTTCGACGGAAGGACAGAAGGGAACAAACATTCGGACAGTCGCAAAGAATTTAGATATTTTAATCAAACCGAATCGCTTTCCGAACCAAACAGCGACCAAATGGTTGTTGTATTAGGTCAGAGGTAAGAACGAAGAAGTCAGATGCTATTCGATTTCAAAATACGAACACTATGATTAATGGATTCAAATCTGCCTCCATTTTTTCTTTTGGCAAACGGCGTTTTAGCCAAATTTTGCCCAAAACACTCATAACTCATCATTTATAACTTATAACTAACAAACGTTTCTTATGAAATTCAAAAAACACGTCTTCGTCTGCACCAATCAGAAACCCGAACCCAAGAAATCGTGCGGCGAGGCGCACGGCATGGCGTTGGTCGAAGAGTTCAAGAAAGAACTGAAGGAACGGAATTTGCAGGTTGAAATCCGTGCTCAACGAGCCGGCTGTTTGGACACCTGCGCCCTCGGCCCCAGCGTGGTGGTGTACCCGGAAGGCGTTTACTACGGCAACGTGCAACTCGCTGACGTAAAGGAGATTGTAGAAGAACACCTCATCGCTGACCGACCGGTGCAACGGCTTAAGCTTGACGTTTAATTTCGATTCCGCGATGCTTCGATACTTCGTTTAGCGTTTATCGTTCTATGCAAAAATCACTTAAAACGCCCGGCTCCGCAGGGACAACCCGTTTGTGGAAAGCTTGAACGTCAATAAGAAAATTCCCATAGGAGCGAGCCGATTAGTCGTTATGATTTCGGGCCGCTCCCACGGAGCTTTTTTCTGTAAATGCTCTGTATTTCTACAGACAGGCCGCCCCCACGGGGCTTTTGTCACAATTTTTTACGCTGCCGTTTTAAGCGTTTTTTGTCCAAAACAGCAAACCGAAAACGGCAAACGCAAAACGATAAACGATAAACGTTAAACGAACGTATGCCCTACAAGCACCTGTTTTTTGACCTTGACGATACGCTGTGGGATTCGCGGCGGAATGCGGACGAAACGTTGCGGGAATTGTTCGCCGTTTTCCGTTTGGCGGAGGAATACGGTTTGGAGGAAGATACCTTCGTGGCGGTTTTCCAACGGGTGAACTATGCCCTTTGGGATCGGTACAGCGCGGGTGAAATCACCCAGCAGCAGTTGCGCGACATTCGTTTTCCGCTGGTGTTCGGCGAGTTGGGCATCAAGCATTTGCCCAACGGCTCGCAAATGCAGGCGTTTTTCCTGGCCACTTGTCCGCGCAAGCCGCACCTGATGCCGCACGCTTCGGAAGTGCTGCAACAATTGCGTGGCCGCTACCGGCTGCACATCATCACCAACGGATTCGATGACGTGCAGTTCGTGAAAATGGAAAGTTCGGGCATTGCCGGTTATTTCGAGGAAGTGGTGACCTCGCTGCGGGCCGGTTGCCAAAAACCGAACCGGCTCATTTTCGACTACGCCCGCCATCGCACGCAAGCCGCCCCCGCCGACTGCCTCATGATCGGCGACAACCTGCTGGCCGATATTGCCGGGGCGCAAAACGCTGAAATTGACCATGTTTTCTACAATCCCGGTCGCGTGACGCACCAATTTTGGCGAAAAACGCCCAAAAGGTGGCGAATCTAATCCATAGAGTTACTATAATTTGACAATCAGATACTTATAAAAAAACGTAGTGCAGCCGCTCGCCTCTGGCGAGTGGCAACTGTCCGCCGACCAAGTTCGGCGGCCGGCCTCTGGCCGGG
>JALOMD010000387.1 GCA_025455595.1 Cytophagales bacterium
GATTTCCGTCAGCCGTGCTGCCGTTTTGGGCAAAAATCGCCCAAAACGCTGCTATCGGACGAAAGCAAAAGCCCCGCACGGTTAGTCCGCGCGGGGCTTTTGCAAGTATTCGTAACTGACAGTTTTGCCCGTTTTTTGCCCAAAACGCTTTTCGGATTGTTCAACCCGAAGACCAAGCGGTTGGTACGCCAAAACCTCAAATGGCCTTGAACGGCTTGTGCAAGTCTCTGAGCAAATCCTTGAATGCCTCCACCTTGGCCGATACCTCGGTAATGCGCTGGCGCAGCATCAGGAGCTTGGCGCGGTTCAGTTCCTTGAGTTGGGCATTGGTTATCACCAGTTCGCCGCACACCACCAAGCCCGACAATGTTTTGAGGTAAAACCTTGAGTTGGCCAAGTCATTGTTCGTACCCAGTCGTATTTGTTGTGTTTGCTGCCTGCAGAGATTCGATTGTTCCTTTTGCCATCCTTGGGCCAATTGCTTGCTTGCTTGTCGGGTTTGCATGTATGAGTCAGGGTACCGGTGAATGAATGCGTAAGTGCTTTGTACGTGTAAGTTGGCTCCTTTGTGCGGAATGTCGCCCAAGGTAAGGCGGCAGAAACTTGCACGGATGATATTTTCGACGAAACAAGCAGTATTTTCTACGAACTTCCGGGGCTATTGACAACAATTGACTGATTCTCAATCAGTTTTGTTACCAACGATGGTTGACAAGCTGGAACGAGGTTGCTAAATTGCGTAACGCTGCGGCGAAAGCAAACAGTTTTTTCAAAAAAACCAATCGTGTTCGTTTACTTTTTCAAGAAACATTACACAACAAGGGAATGCAAACAATGGCTGACCAACCTTCTGAGCAAACCTGCGCCTTGTGCCAACGGACGGTGAGCACGGTTTCGAAGCATCACTTGGTGCCCAAGGAAGAAGGCGGCCGCTACTCCGAGACCGTGCCGCTTTGCCAGCCTTGCCATTCCACCATTCACGGCACTTTCACAAACAAGGAACTGAAAAAAACCTATCATACAATAGAGGCATTGCGGGCAGCCGAACAATTGCAAGCCTACTTGCAATGGATCAGCCGCTCGAAGGTGGAACGCATCCGCAACCGGCGGCGGCGTTGATTCGTTATTTTATGTAGATTTGCTACGACCAAAGCCGAACACCGAATGCTCGAAACCGAGTGTCCGGTATCCGGCATTTTTCCAATTCAAACTCAGCATGATGACGGCCGCAGCCTTTTGGGAGTTCATTTCGCATCAGGGCACCCACGACAAACTGTCGCCACAGCATTACAAAAGCGTTGTCCTCACCAACCAAATCAGCGTTACGGCCGCCCTGGCCATGATTCCGCTGACTGCGCTGTACTATTGGCTTGGCATTGATTCCCTTTTCGTCACTCAATACGTCACGTTTGCCTTGCTTTTGGCGTGTGTGGGCTTCAACGCGGTTGGCGAGTCGCAGTGGTGGTACTACCGTATCGCCAAAATCATCCTGTATTTCACCATCATCGCCAACGTATTCTACACCGCCTCCACGCTTGGTTACGAAAGCGGCATCCACTTGCTGTACTATCCGGTGGTGCTGGGCGTGATACTGTTCTACAGTTTGCACCGGCGGCTCCTTTTTTTGGTACCGGGTTTGGCCATTCCGCTCCTCTGCATCGCGGTTCTGGAAATAACCGACTACTCGGTGTTTGCCATGCAAGGCTTGTCGTACAGGCTGTTGCACTTCATGTATTACCTTTCGTTGGTGAGCAGCGTGGTGTTTTCGTTGTTGTTCGGCTTTTATTACAATACCCTCATCATGCGCCAGCAGCAGTCGCTGCTGACCACCCGCCAGCAACTGGAGGCCATCTTCGAGAATTCGTACGATGCCATGCTGCTGGTTGACCCGCGCACCGACGAAATCCAAGCCTGCAACCGGAAAGCCGTGGTGCTGTTCGGGCTGGCAGACCGGCACCAAATCATGGGCCGGAAAAGTGCGGGATTCCAACGCAGGGAACTGCAACCGCGCGAACGCCGCCAAGTGCTGCAAATGCTGCGTCGGCGGGGCCGTTGGGTGCAAGACCGCGAGCTTGTAACGGCCCGTGGCGAAGCGTTCTGGGGAGAAGTGGGCATTACGTGGATCAGTGTGAAACGCAAGGGCATGTGCTTGGTGCGCATCACCGACATCACCCAAAAACGCGCCGCCGAAACCCAATTGCGCAAAAAAGAAACCGCCCTGCGCGAGGCCCAGCGGCTGGCCCGCATCGGCAGCTTTGAATTCGACTTGTCCACGGGCAAAGGCGAAGTGTCGGAGGAACTGCACCGCATTTTTGAGACACGAACCAACCAGCCTTTCACGTGGGAGCGGCTGCTGGAACGCATGGAGCCGGGCCACGCCGATACCTTGACCGATTTGGTGCGGCAGTCGGCCCCGCCCGAAGCCGACATCCGCCTCGAACTGCGCGGCCGACAGGCCGTCAGCGGCGGACTGCTGCACCTGCAACTGCTCGGCAAAATGACCTTCGACGAAGCCGGGCAACCTCGCCGCATCATGGGCATCTTGCAGGACATCAGCGAACGGAAGCGACGCGAAATCGAACTCATCGAGGCCAAGAGCTTGGCCGAGCAGGCTTCGGTGGCCAAAGAGCAGTTTTTGGCAACGATGAGCCACGAAATCCGCACGCCCATCAACGCGATTCTGGGCATGTCGCACTACTTGCTGCAAGACGACCCCAAACCTGAGCAAATCGAAAACTTGGAGATTTTGCAGTTCTCCGCCGAAAACCTGCTGCTGCTCGTCAACGACATACTGGATTTGAACAAAATCGAGGCGGGGCGCATCCGTTTCGAGGAAATCGAGTTCAGCCTGCGCGAAGTACTGGGGCGCATCCAGCAAACCCACGCCCACGCCGCCACCGAGAAAAACCTCCACTTTTTGCGCGAAATCGACGATACGCTGCCCGCCACCGTGGTGGGCGACCCCGTGCGGCTGGCGCAGGTACTGAACAACCTGGTGAGCAACGCTGTCAAATTTACGCCGAAAGGCTGGGTGAAACTCCGGGCCGATCTGAACCGGCAAGACGCGGAGTTTGTGGAAATCAATTTCTCGGTCGAGGATTCGGGCATCGGCATTCCGTCCGACAAGCTGGATTACATTTTCGAGCGGTTCACGCAGGCCAGCAGCGACACCACGCGGATGTACGGCGGCACGGGTCTGGGGCTGTCCATCACCAAACGCTTGCTCGAACTGCAAAACAGTATCATCTACGTAAAGAGCCAGGTAGGCGCAGGTTCCGGCTTCTATTTTACGCTGCGTTTGCGCAAGGCGGCCAGCCAGAAAAACATTGCTTTCCGGCCAACCGCCGAAGAAGACTACCTGCTGCAAGGGGCACGCGTGCTCATTGTAGAGGACAACGAAATCAACCGCTTGGTGACGGCCAAGTTCTTGGAACGCTGGCGCATCGAGTGCGACTATGCCCCGAACGGCCGCATAGCGATTGACAAGGTGAAAACGGGCCAGTACGACCTGATACTCATGGACCTGCAAATGCCGGAAATGAACGGCTACGACACCACGCGGCAAATCAGGCAATACAGCCAAGTGCCGGTGCTGGCCGTTACGGCCACGCCCGCCGCCGAAATGGGCGAGAAAATCCAAGAGTCGGGCATCAACGACTACGTGCTGAAGCCGTTCCAGCCCGACGACCTGCTGCGAAAAATCAACCGGTTCGTGAAGTCGGACAACACGCGGATTCCGGCGCAAGAGACGCTGGTGGTTGCCGGGCAAGACGTGAAGCCTACTTTCGCCTACCGCCGCATCCTCGAACTCACGCAAGACAACGACGAATACCGCGTGCTGCTCACGCAGTCGTACATCCGGCTGCTGCGCCAACTGAAGCTCGACTACGAGAAAAACCTGCTGGCCGGCGACTTGGCACAACTGCGATTCATGGTGTCGTACGTGGGGCCGCCGTTCACGTTCTTGGAAGTGACGGGTGTCAAAGAGGAAGTAATGTTCGGCATCCGGCTCATCGAAAAATCGGCCAGCGACCTCAAGGCTCTGAACCGCTCCGTACAACGCCTCCAAGCCGCCTGCGACTACCTGCTGCGCGAACTGGAAGACAAACTGCTGATGGCAAAGGTGGCATGAACGTTTTGCGTTTATCGTTTGGCGTTTTTCGTTTACCATTTTGGGCGAATTCTGCTTAAAACGATAAACGCCAAACGTAAAACGAACCATCAGGCATACGTTTGGTTCACAGTAAGATATTCCAGCGTTTCAAGCAAAAACCGCCCAAAACGATAAACGTTAAACGCCAAACGATAAACGAACGGTAAATGGACTTCGGCAAACTGCCCAACATTGACGGCGTGGACTTCGCCCTGCCGACCGACCACCCGGATACCGCACGGGTCTTGGGTGGCACGGATACGTAGGCTGTCCGGTGTGGGCCACTCGCGAATGGGTGGGCAAATGGTATCCGGCCAATGCAACCGAAAAAGATTTCTTGCATCACTACGCCCGGCAGTTCAACACCATCGAACTGAACACCACGCACTACCGCATTCCTGACGAAGCGACCATCGCCCGGTGGCGCGGGGCCGTCTCCGACGGATTCACGTTTTGTCCCAAATGGCCGCAGCAAATCAGCCATGACGCGGGCCTGCTCGGCGTGGAGGCGGCTACGCGGGCTTTCGGCGAAGCCATTCAAGGATTGGGCAGCAAGTTAGGCGTTTCGTTCTTGCAACTCGCCCCCACATTCTCGCCTCGGCACGCCCACGTATTGCGCCAGTTTGTGGAAAACCTGTCGCCGCGTGTGCCGCTGGCCGTGGAACTGCGCCACGCCGACTGGTTCAAACCGAGCCGCGAGGCCGACGAGACATTCGCCATGCTGGCCGCCAACGGCGTGGCCACCGTAATCAGCGACGTAGCCGGCCGCCGCGACGTGTTGCACATGCGCCTCACTACTTCAACAGCCATGATTCGGTTCGTAGGAAACGGCCTGCACCCCACCGACTACCGCCGCGTGGACGACTGGACAAACCGCCTGCAAACGTGGCTGTCCCAAGGCTTGCAAACGGTGTATTTCTTCGTCCACGAACCCGACCCCAACACCCTTGCCCCGGAAATGTGCCGCTACGTGGCACAGTCCTTGAACCAGCATTGTAACTTCAACATTCAAGAACCGAAGCCGCTGCCGCAAGTGGTGCAGGGAAGCCTTTTTTGAAAAAGTCGTAAGTCGCAAGTGGTATGTCGTAAGTAAAAAGGAGAAATCATCCCATAAGGCGAAACATTGGAAACCAGAATTGCATTGTAGAGCCAAGGCGTGCCTTGGCTCCGGCCAAGACAACAAACCACGCCGCATTTGTCCGACAAGCGTTTTGAGCGTTCCCGCCGCTTGCGGGATTTATCAATTTTTGCCCAAAACGGCCCGCGCAAAGCCTCCGGTTCGGAAAGATAGCCGTGGCATGACCCGGCACAACCATTCGCGGGAGGCAACGCCTCAGTCATCCCGACAGGTCGGGACAGGTTGCCACGACAACGCAGCGTTTTGGGTAAAAATTGCCCAAAACGGCTCACTTTTCCGTATTCTCAAATCCACATTGGCTTCGCCGAATCTTCGATTTCCGAATTGTCTATATTTGGCAATCGCGATTTGACAATCGGGCGAAGCCATACAAGTCCTGAATTCGTAACTCTTAACCTCGAATCGAACGCATCGCAACATGCCGCAAACGACTATCTACACCGTGCCGGGCGTAAGCCTTCTCACCGATTTCGACATCAGCCTCTTTCGGGCGGGCAAGCATTACAAACTCTACGAGAAACTCGGCTCGCACGTCATCACCCACGATGGCACCCAAGGCACTTACTTCGCCGTGTGGGCACCCAACGCCGAACGGGTTTCGCTCATCGGCAACTTCAACTACTGGGACCGCGACTCGCACCCGTTGTACCCGCGTTGGGACGGGTCGGGCATTTGGGAGGCGTTTGTGCCGCACATCGGGCACGGCGAGGTCTATAAATACTTCGTCAAGTCGCACAACTACGGGCAGGAGCTTGAAAAAGGAGACCCCTTTGCCATGCTGTGGGAAACGCCGCCCCGCACGGCCTCGGTGGTGTGGGACACCGCTTACCAATGGAACGACACCGCTTGGCTCACCTCCCGCCGCGAAAAGGCGGGCAAGGTGCAGCCCATGTCGGTTTACGAGGTGCATCTCGGCTCGTGGGGCCGCGTGCCGGAGGAAGGTAACCGGTCGCTGAGCTACCGCGAACTGGCCGACCGACTGCCCGCTTACGTCAAAGACCTTGGCTTTACGCACGTGGAGTTCATGCCCGTGATGGAACACCCGTTTTTCGGCTCGTGGGGCTACCAAATCACGGGATATTTCGCGCCGAGCAGCCGTTACGGAACCCCGCAGGATTTCATGCACCTCGTGGACGCGCTGCATCAGGCGGGTGTCGGCGTGATTTTGGACTGGGTGCCGTCGCACTTCCCAGAGGATGTTCACGGCCTCGCCAACTTCGACGGAACGCGTCTCTACGAACACGCCGACCCGCGCAAAGGCTGGCATCCCGACTGGAAAAGCCTGATTTTCAACTACGGACGCAACGAAGTGCGGGCTTTCCTGATCAGCAACGCCTTGTTTTGGCTTGACCGCTACCACACCGACGGCCTGCGCGTGGATGCCGTGGCCTCGATGCTGTACTTGGACTATTCACGCAACGCCGGCGAGTGGATTCCGAACGAGTACGGCGGCCGCGAAAACTTGGAAGCCATCTCGCTGCTGAAAGAATTCAACCAGGCAGTGTACGGCGAGTTCCCGGACGTGCATACGATTGCCGAGGAATCAACGGCGTATCCGGGCGTGTCGAAACCGGTGTTTGCGGGCGGGCTTGGCTTCGGCATGAAATGGATGATGGGATGGATGCACGACACGCTGAGTTATTTCTCCAAGGAACCTTTGTACCGCAAATACCACCAAGGGCAAATCACGTTCAGCTTGGTCTATGCCTTCCACGAGAATTTCATGCTGCCGCTGTCGCACGACGAGGTGGTGCATGGCAAGAATCCGCTGATTTACAAGATGCCCGGCGACGAGTGGCAGAAATTTGCCAACCTGCGGCTGCTGTACGGCTACATGTTTGCCCACCCCGGCATGAAACTGCTGTTCATGGGCGGCGAGTTTGGCCAAACCCGCGAATGGAACCACGACCGCAGCCTCGACTGGCACCTGCTTGATTACCCGCTGCACCAAGGCGTGCGCAACGCCCTTCGCGAAATCAACCGGTTGTTCCGCA
>JALOMD010000388.1 GCA_025455595.1 Cytophagales bacterium
ATCAAGCTGGTCGTCCATACGGCGGCGCAGCCGTCGCACGACTGGGCGGTGAAAGACCCCTTCGCTGATTTTAGTGTCAACGCCAACGGCACGCTGAACCTGCTCGATGCCACGCGGCACCACTGTCCCGAAGCGGTGTTTATTTTCACGTCCACCAACAAGGTTTATGGCGACACGCCCAACCGCCTGCCGCTCGTCGAGCAGGAGATGCGTTGGGAAATTGACCCCGCCCACACGTACCACACGGGCATCCGCGAAGACATGAGCATTGACCAGACGCTGCACAGCCTGTTCGGTGCCTCCAAAGTGGCCGCCGACGTGCTGGTGCAGGAATACGGCCGGTATTTCGGCATGTACACAGGCTGCTTCCGGGGCGGTTGCCTCACCGGGCCGAACCACTCGGGCACGCAGTTGCACGGTTTCTTGGCTTATCTGATGAAATGTACCGTGAGCGGCACGCCTTACACGGTTTATGGCTACAAAGGCAAGCAAGTGCGCGACAACATCCACAGTGCCGACCTCACGGCGGCTTTCTACGAATTCTTCAAGGCCCCGCGCAGCGGCGAGGTCTATAACATCGGTGGGGGACGGTTTAGCAATTGTTCCATGCTGGAAGGCATCGCTTTGTGCGAAAAAATTGCCGGGCAGCCGCTGACTTGGAAATACGCCGACCAAAACCGCATCGGCGACCATATCTGGTGGGTGAGCGACTGTAGCAAATTCGCCAACCACTATCCGGGCTGGGAACAGCGTTACAACGTCGAAGGCATTCTCACGGAGATTTACGAATACAACGTGGAGCGGTGGACGGTGGCCAATTCAGAATTGAGAATTCAGAATTAAGAACTTTAGCGAGCATTTCGATGCGGCGTTTTGGGCATTTTTTGCTCAAAACGCCGTTTTTTTTTGACAGGACTTCAGGATTGACAAGATTGAAAATCTTAGGACTTTCGCTTGCACGAAAAATAGGCAGGTTTTGTAGCTCCGAATAGCATTCGGAGACCATCCGCAGGATGGTTTGCTGCGGTCAAGTCATGCCTTGCATGACATCCCGACGAGTCGGGACTACAAGCGTAAGTCCTAAATCTTATCAATTACTGTAGAATCACAGTTGTTACAGAAGCGTTTTGGGCAAAAACTGCTTAAAACGTTTTTGTCTGAACCATGATTCGCAGGATTATAGGATTTGCTTGATTGAAAAATGGTCTAATCATGTTAATCTTTTAATCCTGCGAATCATGGTTCAGACAAATCCTGCCGGATCTTGCACAGGCTATATGCTACAGACGCACAGAGCCAGTCAATTTATTGACCGGCTCTGTGCATTTACAGAAGAACCAAATTCTGAATTCTACATTCTGAATTAGACTACTGGCTCAGGTTGTACTGTAGCCGGAAGCCGAAACGCGTGTCGGAGCGGGGGAACGATGTGCTGACCACCGGGCGGTTTACGTTGCGTTCAAAATAAATTGTCACGTTTACGCGCTGGTTCGCGGCGTACTGAATGGTCGGTTTCAGCGAGAACTGGAAGTTGCCCGCCACCGGTGTATTGATGCCGTCGAATCGACGCTGGATGGTGCGCGAATCCAAGAAACGCACGTCGCAGCGGAACTGCACGTCGTTTTTCAGCACCTTCTGCTCACCCCGAATCAGGAACGGAATCCGCAGGTTGGCTTTGGTATAGCCCAAACTCACCGTCACGTCTTGGTTGTTGATTTCGGCCACCTGTCGGCTCGTGGTAATCAGCGATACGGTGCGTTCCTTGTTGTACGCCACGCGGCCTGTGAACCGGCTCGGCGTGCGGAAATCAATCCCGACCAACGGCGAAAACCGCTCGGTGATGGTCACCCGGTCGGTGATGAACAGCGGAATGAACAGGTTGTTGTTGTTCGGATTGGCGAGGAAACCCGTCCGGTCAAGCGAATTGTCCAAGCCGATGAGCCGAGGGTCGGCGTATTCCTGCGGCGTGCGGAAACTGCCCATGCTGTACGTCGAAGAGTACGCGTGCGTGATGTTGATGGACTGGAACACGTTCTTGAACAACGGCACCTTCGACAGCCCGGCGTAGGTGATGTTCCAGTTGGGCAGCGGGAAACGCGGGAAGGCCGTGCGCCGGATTTGATTGGCTGATTTGCCCGTGTAGGCGGCAATGAAGGCCGGAATCAACACATCCTGCGAAGTGGTGTCGAAACCTTCGCGGCCCGCCTCTTGGTTCAGCCGGTTGCGTAGCGACAAGGCCAAGTTCTCGAAATCACTGAATACTGAGTCTCTGTTGCGGAAAGCCGTTTGCAGGCTGATGAACGTAATCGTGTACGAGCCTGACCGAACCGGGTTGTTGGTGCGGAAACGCCCCGTGGTGTCGTCATAGCGGTACAGTTCGCTGTAGTCGTTGTTTTCGGTGCGCCGGAAGTTGACCCGTATCCGGAAGTCGCGTATCGGCTCCAGGTCGGCCTGGGCCGTGAAGTTGGTGGCCCGCGTTTGCGCAAACGGCAGGTTCAGTTGCGTGCTGCGGCTCAGCCAGCCGTTTTCGGCGGCCCGTTGGCGGATGTCCGGGTTCTGGCTACCCAGCAGCGTGAATCCGAAGCCCGGTGCCAGCAACGAACTGTCAAGTCCCGCAAACCGCGACTGCGGCAGGAAGCCGGGCAGCGAAGTGGCCTCGTCAACGGTGTAGTTGAAGGTGACGTTGCGGGCCGTCATCAACGTGCGCACCAGCCCTTTGAATAACCGGAATTCGGGCGGACGCTTCACGGTGTCGCGTTGGGCCGTACCGGGCTGGCCGGGGGCCGACGGCTGCGGTCGCGGGGCCGGGCGGCGCGTCGGCTCGTTGATTTTCTTCAGAAACGGCACCTTATTATACAATCGCAGCAAGTCCACGCGGCCGTTGACGGCCCGTTGGCGGCTGTTGTCAATGAAATTGCCGAAAAACACGCCGTTGTCGTCCACTACACCCAACGCCGCCGCCCGGTAGTTGAACGCCGTGCCGTACCGTACGTCGGCACTCAGCCAGTCGGTAATCGGAAACTTGTCGAGCGGCAGCCGGTAGGTGGCGTTGGCCTGCTGGCGGAAGTTTTTCATCCGTCCGAAACGCCGCAGGTTGTACATCACCGAGTCGCGGCGGCTGAAACCGGGGCGCAGTTCGGTGTCGTTGATTTCACCGTCGGGTTCGTCAATCACCGTGTTGGCAATGGCCGAGTAGTTGAGTTGCAAGCTGCGCGTGAGGCTCCACTGCAAGTCGTAGGTGCGGTTGAAGGTGAAGAATTTCTCGAAGAACGGCCGCACGCCCACGGTGGTGAGGCCCGTACCCAGAAACGCCGGGTCGGCGTTGCGCAGTTGCGTCTGCGTGAACATCCTGTCCAAGTCGCCCCGGATGGCAATGCTGTTGGGCATTAGGTTGAAATTGAACTCCTTGATCCACTTCCACGCTGGTTTGTCAAACGCCTTGATGTTCTTGAACGGCTCGATGGACTTGGGAGTGGCGTTGTAAACGTAACCCACGCCACCCCGCTCGTTGCGTTGGTAGTACAGGGCCGTGGTGATGTTGGTGCGCCGGATGTCGCTGAACGAATAGTTGAACGTGAAGTTCGACAGCGACCACAACCGGCTCGGTGCCTGCGCGTCACGCTTGATTTTCTGCACGTTGGTGAAGTTTATGCTACGCCGCGTGGTGTTGTCTTCCACAATGCGCCGGTATTCCTGTTCGTCCGCATCCGAGCGGTTCGCAAACCGCGATTCGATGGACTCCTCCAGACGCACGTCCGGGTCCAGCGGATTGAAGCGGGGCTTGATGCGTTCGCGTTCGTAGCCGACGAACATCGGAATCTTCAGACCCAGCCACTGCGGCAGCATTTTTTCCAAGTTCACGTTGGCCCCCACGCTGTAGCGCATGGTGTTTTGGCGTGCCCGCTCTGAAATGCGTTGCTGCACGCCCCCGAACCCGAACGTCTCAATGTTCCCGGCGGCAGTGATGTTGGCAAAGTCGGCCAGCTTGATGTTCAGGCGGGCGGTGGCTGCGTAGCCGCCTTCTTGGTCAAAGCCTTCGCTGCGCAGTTCGTTGGCCCACACGCAGGCCCTCTTGGACTGGCGGTCAGGCGAGGCGGGATTGCGCACGCCAATCATGATCACCTGCACCGCGCTGTAGTCGGGGTTGCCCACCACGGTGATGCGGTAGCGTTTCCCGGCAATCTCGTTGTCGTTCAGGAACTCGGAATAAGGCACCAGCACGCCCGCCCCCACGCGGTTGCGGTTCGACTTGATGCGGGCCAAGTCCCTGAACGGCACGTTGATTTCGTTGAACTGGGGCCACACGTTGGCCGTCGTGGTGTCGTTGAGTTGCGAGAACGCCAGCGGCAGTTCCACCTCGTAGTAGTTTTCGGTGAAATCGGTACCCAAGCGGATGAACGCCCGCAGCGA
>JALOMD010000389.1 GCA_025455595.1 Cytophagales bacterium
CGGCAAACGGCTGGTAATCAGTCCAAAGCCGCTGGCAGTCGGCCTCGTAGCCGCCCGCATCTCCGTTTCCTATGTACACCGGCTCCGGGCAGGCCAGCCTGAAAATGCCCGCCGCTTGTATCAGGTGTGTTTGCTCCCGCTGGTACAGGAACTCGGTCAGGATTTGGAGGATTTCAGAGGCGTTTTCGTCGGTCGCCGTCCAGCCGAGATCGTTGGCTTGGAACAGATGGGCGTCGTAGTAACGCCTTGTGTTCGGGTGCCGCCACTTTTGGCAAACCACCGCCACCAGCACCGACGTTTCGGGCGGCAGTTCAAGGCCCTCGGCCATGGCAACGGCCAACTGCACGTTGGCCGGGTCGCCGCTTTCGAGCAACTTGAGCCAGTTGTGGAGTTGGTCGGTGGTGAGCGAGTTTTCGGGCATTGGGTTTGGAATTTGATTGGAGGCGTTTTGGGCAATTTTTGCTTGAAACGCTGTTGTGGTTGATACTTGCCAACGACTACGGCCAATGACGAACATCACGAATATAATGCATGAGATGTCTATATTTACTGATGAAAACAAGCGTTATAAACTATTTCACTCTATTCATGAAACAAATAGACAAATTTCTCTCAAATCCAACTCGGATTTTAATTGTAGGCGGATTGTTCTCTTTATTTGCGCCTGTTTTTTTTACCCTGCCAGCTTGGTGCGAATGGCTTGTTTTTACTCAAACGGGGCAGATTGGTGATACTATTGGTGGTATTGTAGGGCCGATTTTAAATTTTACTGGTCTTCTGTTGGTTTACATTTCTATTCAGAAGCAAATTGAAGCAAACACCCTTCAAAAGGAGGCACTACAAGCAAGCGAGCAAGCGGCTAAAGAGGCAATCACTCTTCAAAGGGAAGCACAACAGGCAAGCGAGATTATAGCCAAAGAAGAAAGGGAATTACGAACATTCTTGGTTATTTTTGAACAGATGAAAAGCACGCTGGACAGTATTACGTCCCAAAGCTTAGATGATTTGTTCCAAGACGAACTTAATATTGATAACTGGGTGCTTCTGGATGAGTTTATGAAAAATAGCAAAGTCAACCGGCTTAGCTTGGGGCTTGAACTTGCCGTTCGACTGACGCGTGAGGCGAGAATCAAGCGGTTTCATAGTACGGCAGATTTTGTGCGTCCAGTGCTGCTATCCTATTTCAATACTCATATTGCTACGCTTTATATAAGCATCTACAAACGTGATTTCGTCAAATTTATTGATCCGCGAAACGATCCATCATACTATGATGGAGACAAAGTTAACACCAATAACCGCTCTAACTTAATTTATACCGGGATAGTCCGTAAAAAGATACTGGTACGGTTGAGAGAAATCGAAACATTTGTTGAAGATTTTAATAATCAAAATATGGGATACAGCAGCTCGGAGAGGGAAATTTTGGACGAAGAACGGGACAAGATTAGAGATTTTGAAAACAGGGAGAATATAGGAGATTTGAAACTTGTGTACGATTTTTTACAAGATTTTCACCAAAGAAGAAACAACCCAACAGGCTGAGGTCGAAAAATTGCCAATAGGATATTTTCTACACGAAAGACTGTACTTCAGTCGTGAGAACGGTAAAATTTGTATCCTTTAAAAAATGGACGAGATTTTGACGGTTTACTGCTTCAGAACACCCGTAGCCATGCCGGTTTGACTCAAAGCGTCAGACCGGCATGGCTACGGGCGTTTTAGGCAATTTTTGCCCAAAACGCAATCGCTATTCATCATTCGGTGTTCGATATTCATCAGTGCTTGGCCGCCGTCCGTTCCAAAAACAAGTACCGTTCGCGGTGGCGTTCGGGGCGGGTGGCGGAGGTCACGTCAATGTGCATGACCGGGACTTCCTGCGGGCTTACGGCGGGCCACTGGGGCAGGCCGGAGCCGTTCGGGTCGCCGGTCTTGACGAAGTTGGCGAAATACTGCTGCATGGTTTCCGACACCTTGTAGTCGTCGGGAGTCCACGCATAGACGGTGTTGGTCGCCAAGTTGCCCATCGCGTATTCGATTTCCGCCGAATGCACCGCCCCCTGCGCCGGGGCGATTTTCATGGCCGAGGCATCGGTTGACTTCACCACGCCTCCGGCCAATCCGGGGGCCGCGTCGCCCATCTCGGCCCGCATGGGCGGCCGGGGACGGGTGTAATAGTAGCGGTAAACCGGCTTGCCGCCGGTTCTGTGGTGTAGGTCTAACCACTTCCACGTGCTGTAGCCGATGAACCGGTCGCCCGCCAAGTCGGTGGCCGACTGCGTAGCCTCGGCTTCGGTGGATCCCGGATACAGCCGCAGTACTTCGGCGGCGTTTTCGCCGTAGAGTTTCTGTACGGCCTGCGCGTAGTTTTCGGGCGTGGGCGGCTGCTGGCCCAACAAGGCCCGGTAGTTCATCTCCTCCGAATTCCAGCCTGCCAGCAACGGCACGCGGGCCTGTTCGCCCGCCTCAAAGACCGTTTTGGGCGATTTTTGGAAAAAATACCCGTCCACCACGGCCGAAAACCACGGCGTACCCGGCTTGGCCGTAGCTTCCAGCAGTTTGTCGGCGGGCATGGCACGCAGGGCGGCCAGCGAGGCGGCTCCGGCATCGGCGGCAAACTTGGCTCCGGTCTTTTCGGCTTCGGCCAAGGTGGGCAGCGGCTGCAACGACAGCAGCGAGCCGCTTTCGCCGATGGCTCCGGCGATGAGGTTCTTGGACAGCGGCGAGGCCATCTGCGCACTGACCGAAAACGAACCGGCCGATTCCCCGGCGATGGTGACACGGGCCGGGTCGCCGCCGAACGCGGCGATGTTCTGCCGCACCCACTGCAAGGCCGCCTGCTGGTCGAGCAGTCCGTAGTTGCCCGACGCGCCGTGCGGCGACTCGCGGCTCAGCTCGGGATGGGCCAAGAAGCCGAACACGTTGAGCCGGTAGTTGACTGTTACGGTCACCATGCCCCGGCGGGCCATGTTCTCGCCGTCGTAGCGTGGTTCGGAGCCGTCGCCGGCCACGAAGCCGCCGCCGTAGAAATAGACCAGCACCGGGAGGCGTTCTTTTTCCGTCCGCGCCGGTGTCCACACGTTCAGGTACAGGCAGTCTTCGCTCATGCCGTCGGAGCGGAAGTTCATGTCGCCGAAAATAGGCCGCTGCATGGCACGCGGCCCGAACTTGTCGGCTTTGCGCGTACCCGTCCAGTTTTTGGCGGGTTGGGGCGGTTTCCAGCGGAACTCGCCGACGGGCGGCGCGGCAAACGGAACGCCCTTGAACGAACGGATGCCGCTGGTTTCGGTCACGCCTTCGATCCAGCCGTTGGCGACTTTGACGCGGTTGGGATTTTTGCTTGACTGGGCGACTGCCGCGAGCACCATATGCGCGGCGAGAAAAATCAACAGGGTTTTCATGACGTTTATCGTTTTACGTTTGGCATTTGTCGTTTACAGGCGGCTGCAAGGTAGCGGAAAGATACGTTTTTGTCGGGGTTTTGAGCGAAAATTGCCCGAAACGCGCCTGCCACGTACCGGGCGTGGGCATGACTGAGGTTTTGCCTCACCCGAATCGTTGAGCCGGGTTATCCCGACACGTCGGGACAGGTTGCCACGCTTATCTTTCCTCGCCAATCCAAAACCGTTTTGAGTATTTTTCGCCCAAAACGCCGGGCTGTAGGGGCGGGGCTTGCCCCCGCCCGGCCCGGCACGCACGGTTCGGATAACCCTTAGCCGAGCCTGCACGACACAGGGCGGGGGCAAGCCCCGCCCCTACAGTTGGAAAAACCTTTCCGGCACGGGTAATTCTGTTTTTTCTGTAAATCCCGTGAATCTTGATTCCGACGGGAATGCTTTTTTTGTTCGCTTGGCCTGTCACATTTGCCAACAAAGCCATGAGAACCTTCCGCACTTTCCTGATTTACCTTTCGGCATTCGTTCTGTTGACTTACTGCAAACAACAGTCGGGCGAGCAGACGACGCAAACCGCCGACACCGTTGCCACAACGCCCGTGCAACAAGTGAAACTGCCCGAACCCTACGCCACCGAGTCGGTGAAAAAATACAGCAAAGTGCTGGGCTGGTCGGGCGGGCAGAAGCCGGTGGCCCCGGAAGGATTCACCGTCACCAAGTTCGCAGCCGACCTTGTGAACCCGCGCTGGATTTACCAAGCCCCCAACGGCGACATCTTCGTGGCCGAGGCCAACACCGAGTCGAAAGGAGCCAAGAAAGTGGCCGACCAAGTGACGGGCAAGGCGCAGTCGCAGCGGCTGGCCGAAAGTGCCGACCGCATCACCCTGCTGCGCGACACGAACCAAGACGGCCAGCCCGACGTGCGGCAAGTGTTTCTGACAGACCTGAACAAACCCTTCGGCATGTTGGTGCTGGGCAACCACTTCTACGTGGCCAACACCGACGGCCT
>JALOMD010000390.1 GCA_025455595.1 Cytophagales bacterium
TCCCACCGGAATCACGATTTTGCCCCCAACGGCCAACTGCCGCAACAGCACGTCGGGCACGGCGGGTGCCCCGGCGGTTACCAGAATCCGGTCGAAGGGGGCATGGGCGGGCAGCCCTTGCGAGCCGTCGCCCAGCACTTGGTAAACCGAATAACCCAGTTGGCGCAGCACCTGTTGGGCGTGGCGATACAACGTCTCGTTTCGTTCGACGGAAAACAGCGTCACGGGCCAGTAGCACAGCACCGCCGCTTGGTAGCCCGAACCGGTACCGATTTCCAAAATCCGCTGGCCCGCCTGTACGTCAAGCAGTTGTGTTTGGTAGGCCACGGTGTAGGGCTGCGAAATGGTCTGTCCTTCGCCGATGGGCAACGCGTGGTCGGCGTAAGCGTCTTCGTCCGAGGTGCCGGGCGGTACGAAGCAATGGCGCGGCACCGATGCAATGGCCGCCAGTACCCCCGGCGAGTCAATGCCTTTGTCGAGGATGCTCACCACCAAAGCGTCGCGCAATGCCCGCTGTCGTTCGGTCTCTCCTATGTCCACAGCACCGTTTGCCATGTCGGCAAGGTACAAAAAAAGCGGGCCTATGCCTGCTTGTGAGTGGTAAGTCGTCAGTGGTCAGTCGTGAGCGGATGATCGTGGCGAAAGGCGTTTTAGGCAAAAAATGCTCAAAACGCCGTGTTGCTGGCGTCACGCCTCGGCGTGATGTCGAACCATTGACCAGCGTCCGCTGGTCGCGAGCCAAAGGCTCGCAAAAGACGCTACTGCGTCGATAATTATTTCTTGCAAAGAACAAGCCGGAAGCGTTTTGGGCGATTTTTGCTTAAAACGCCGGTTGTTGTTCCCCGATCCTGTTGACAGCGGCTTTTGCAAGTTTCGCTCGCGACCAGCGGACGCTGGTCAATGGTTCGACATCACGCCGAGGCGTGACGCCAGTAAAGAGACACCAGAAAACAAAAGGCGTTTTGGGCAATTTTTGCCCAAAACGCCAAACTAACGACTGACCACTAACCACTGACGACTAACGACTTGCCTACTCTTTTTCCACGCTGCCTCCGCTGGTGGCATTGCTGTTGATGCGGGCATCGCCCCGGTAGCGGATGTTGCCGCCGCTGCTGGCCTCGGCATCCAGTTTTTTGTCCACATTCAATTCCACGCTGGCACCACTGCTGGCGTTGGCATCGGCATTGTCGGTTTCCAGTTCAAAGGCTTCCAGTTGGGCACCGCTGCTGGCATCGGCCTTCAAGTCGTTGGTGCGGCCGCGAAGAGTCAGTTGCCCGGCCGACGACAAATCCACTTCCAAATTGTCGCCTTCCACCTCAGCATCGCCGCGTGCCCCGGCTGATACGCTGACGGAAAGGCTGTTCACATTCTCGAAATCGCGGATTTCGAACGAAGTGGCTCCGCTGAACCGAAACTCGCGGGCTTCGGGCATGGAAATGCGGACGGTCACGTTCTTGCCTTGCTCCCAGTTCCAGTTCTTCCAAGAAAACTCCTGCCGCCAGCGGATTTCCAGTTCGTCGCCGCTTTGGTCAAACTCAATGTCGTCAATTGCGTCTTCGTCGCCTTCGATGGACACGCGGTGGCGGTCGGACTGCTCGATGATGACTTTCAGCGGGCCTCGCACATTTACGCGCCGGAAATTTCGGTAGTCGAGGCGGCGGCCGTTTCCGTAGAACGATTCGTTGTCCGTCGGTTTCTCGTCGGCGCAAGTGAGGCAGGTAAGCCCTTCGTTTTTGGTGAACTGGAACGTGTTGCCCCGCAAGTCAGACCCGTTGTAGCCGTTCCGGTAAAAGTCGAGGATGTAGTCCAAGTCCGGGTCCATGCGGAACGGCTTGCCGTACGGGATGTAAAGCGTCATGCGCATCCGCTGGTCGCGGAACGAGGCGTTCGGCTTGTACTCGAAGCCCGAATCGAAAACCAGCGTGGTGTCGCGTTGCACCACATTGTATTCAATCATTTGGGCGTTTTGCTGCGCGTCTTCCCGCGAACTGCCCCGCGCCGTGGTGCGTTGCTCCAGTTTCGGCTCCGGGCCGTCAAAACCTTCCAGTTCCAAATGCACGCGTTGGTCGCGGTCAGTGTCCAAGTTGTTGAAAGCCAGGTACAATCCCCGGCCTTTCACTGGAAACTCGCGGGCGACTTCGTACGTGCCCTCGCGGCGGAAACGTGCCGCCGCCGTGGGGCCGGTGATGGCCAACACCACCAACCCGACCATCCACGCGGCAAACAGCGACCAACCCACCGACTGCGTAATGACAATCCGTTTAGTAAGCAGACTAAGGCCCACAATGCCCAAAAACACCGCCGGTACGGCCAATGCCACAAACAAGGCCAACCAGCCCACGCCCGGCAATACGCTGGTGAACAATGACACGGGTACGTCGCCAAGCACAATCGAATCGGGTGTGTTCCAGCCGAAACTCACGCCCAGCATCACCAGCGAGGCGAACAGCAGCGACACGGCCATAATCAGCACAAACAAGGCGGCCACAATGCGGGCGGCTTCTACTAAAAACGTAGCCAGCGGCCCCAGCACGCGGCCCAACGCCTCAATGACAGCGGCCACGGCCCGGAACGGGAACAGGACGATTTTGGTCAGGGCGTTTTCGGGGGCGTTGGCATCACCTTGAATGTTTTTTTTTACGTTGGCCTCAATGTTCGTCAGCGTCACCGGCTCGCCTTGCATTTCCATTTTCTCGGTGAGGGTGCGGGCTTCGGGCATACTGATCCAAAGCACAACGTAGAGCAGCAACCCGGTGCCGAACAGCAGCACCGCCAACACAAACAACAGCCGGATAATAGTCACGTCGGTGTTGAAGTAGGCCGACAAGCCCCCGCAAACGCCGCCGATGGTGCGGTTTTCGGTGCTGCGGTAGAGTTTCTTGAAATTCTTGGCCGAATCGGGGACTGCCGTGGCGGGCAGGATAATCCACAAGACGATGTAGATGACCAAGGCTGCACCCGAAAACCACCCCGGCAGGAAGAACAGGTCGAGCAGCGTGCCCAAAAACAGCAGCCGTATCCAAACCGGGTCTACTTCGAAATGGGCGGCAATGCCTGCGCACACGCCGCCCAAGGTCTTGCGGCTCAGGTCGCGTTGCAGGCGTTTGGGGCCGGCGGCGGTTGCAGAGGCCCCGCCGCCAGCATAATTGTAGTTGTTTTCCGAATCGTTTTTCATAGTTGTAGTAGCAAAGTCGTCTTCGGCAACGGCGGCAAAATCGGGGATGTTGCCCATGGTTACAATCAGGCTGTCCACGTCTTCGGTGGTGATCACCTGTTTGCCTGCACTAAGCTTGCGCGAGAAAATCTCGGCGATGCGGTTTTCGATGTCGGCCGTGATTTCGCCGCCGTCTTCGTAAGAGGCGAAATAGCGTTGGATGCCCGACAGGTAGCTTTTCAGTTTCTCGTAGCCGTCTTCCTCAATGTGGAAGATAATGCCGCTTATGTTGATACTGATTGTCTTTTTCATGGTATGAAGTCGTCAGTCGTTAGTCTTTGGTGTGAAGTCGTCAGTGGTAAGTCATAGGTCGTAAGTGACAAGTGGTAAGTGGTAAGTCGTAAGTGTCATTGCTATGGTTTCACACAAGGCTTGGGTATGCATTTACTTACGACTTACCACTTGCGACTTACGACTAACCACTTTTATGAATGATTTGCTGGGTGGATTGCACCAGTTCGTCCCAAGTCTGTTGCAGTTCGTCCAAAAACAGGCGGCCGCTTTCGGTCAGGGTGTAATACTTGCGCGGCGGCCCCGATACCGATTCCACCCACTTGTATTCTACCAAGCCAGCGTTTTTCAGGCGGGTCAGCAGCGGGTACAGGGTGCCTTCCACCACCATGATGCGGGCGGCGGTGAGTTCTTCGAGCATGTCGGAGGCATAGACCTCGCCGCGCGAAATGATGTGGAGGATGCAGAACTCCAAGATTCCTTTCCGCATCTGCACTTGCGTGTTTTCGACATTCATATAAGTAGGAGGTACGAAGTACGATTTACGAGGTACGAATTTAAGGTCAGAGATCAGAACGCAGAGGTCAGAGGCGTTTTGGGCGTTTTTTGCCTAAAACGCTTTACCGCATTTATTAAGAGCGAAAACTTCCCCCTTCGGCGCGTTTGAATATGACAAAGGTAAAAGCAGGTACTATGCAAAACAAGGTACTTTGGGCGTAATATCAAAACAGCGTGCCGAGCGGTTGCGATCAGATCCACTTTGTGCGTTGCGATCGAAACCGCTGGCCTCTTCTTCATAGGTCCGTTCCAGCGGCTCACGCGGCTCGACATCTGGTAGGTCGTAATAGTCGTCTGCAGCGTAGCCATCATCTTCGTATGCTCTTACCGTTGGCTTAGCCGCACGCCGATGTGAACGACCATCTTGCGAGTAGTCTTGCCGACCAGAGTACATGTCA
>JALOMD010000391.1 GCA_025455595.1 Cytophagales bacterium
CAACACACCAACCAAACCCACGATTGACACAATCGTTTCCATCACCGACCACGTGCGCAGCGTCTGTTTGATGGTCAGGTTGAAATATTCCTTGAACAGCCAAAAACCGCCGTCGTTGATGTGCGACAGCATCAAACTGCCCGCACCGATGGCCAGCACCATGAATTCGGGCTTCACTTCGGGGTGCTGCTGAATCATCGGGGCCAAGATGCCCACGGCTGTGAGGCCGGCCACCGTCGCAGAACCGACGCACACGCGCACCGCCCCGGCAATGAACCAGCCCAGCACCAGCGGCGACACCGGCAGCCCGTGCAGTTGTTCGCCGATGTAGCGACTCGTGCCGCTGTCGTTCAGCACTTGTTTCAACGCCCCGGCCCCGGCAATGATGAGCAGAATCACCGAGGTGGCCTTGAACGCTTCTTCGAGTTGCTTCATCAGCTTTTTCATCGGCTCGCCGCGCCGCAGGCCCAGCAGATACACCGCCAGCAACACCGAGCAGTTGGACGGCACCTGAATTGATTTTCAGGTTCTTGATAACCGCCGTCAGCGACAACAGCACCAGCGGCAGCAAGGCCACCAGCAGGCTCACGCCCAAGCCGGGCAGTTCGTTTTCGGGCCGGTCGTCCACTTGGAACACCGTTTCGCGGGGCGGCAGGCGGAAATTGCGCAACGTGCGGCCGAAAACCGGCCCGGCCAAGGCGATGGCCGGCAGGGCAATCAGCGTGCCAAAGCAGCGTCGGGCCAATTTCCGCACCAAGTTGCAGCGAAATGGCCAGCGGCGACGGGTGCGGCGGCAAGTAGCCGTGCGCCACCGACAACGCCGAACACATCGGAATGGCGATGTACATCAGCGGCAGCCGCGACACCGACGCAATGGCGAAAATGAGCGGCACGACGATGATGAAACCGGCGTTGTAAAACAGCGGAATGCCGATGATGAACCCGGCCAAGGCCACGCCCCACTGGATGTACCGCTCCCCGAACACGCGAATCAACGCCAGCGTAATGCGCCGGGCCGCGCCGCTGTCGGCCACGATTTTGCCGAGCATGGCCCCGAAGCCCATGATCAGAATCAGGTCGCCGAGCGTGGCCCCGATGCCCGTTTGGATGGACTTTCCCACCGCCGCCACCGGCATCCCCGCCGCCAAACCCAGCCCGATGGAAACCAGAATGAACGAAATGAACGTGTCGAGCCGCACGTAGGTGATGAGCAGTATTAGTACCAAAATACCGACCAATGTGAGAACAACGGGCATTTTCGGAGTGATGAGTGATGAAGAAGTACGATTTACGAGATACGAAGTACGAATTTCAGGTCAGAATTCAGAGTTCAGAACGCAGAATGCGTTCCCGCCGGTCGCGGGATTTCCAATTTGGGCGATTTTCGCTTGAAACGCCTTTCGCTCCGAAGGGACACAACACACCAGCACCGGGCATCGCCCGGTGGAACCGTCGCCGTGCTGCACAAAGATGCACAAAGGGTGCAATTTTCAAAGCCTGAGTTCCGATTTGCCGAACGCATCCGAAAAAACAAGGTCGTTTGCTAACTTGCAAGCCTCGTTTTGACGCAACGGCGTTTTAGGCAAATTTTGCCCAAAACGCATCTGACCTCTGACTTGTGAACTCTGACCTAAAAATGTTTTCTCTCGATTCCGAAACCCTTGCCTTGGCGAAAACCGTCTGGGACTACCACCATGTAAACCACACCCTTGAACCGGCTGACTGCATTTTGGCCTTGGGCAGCCACGACACCCGCGTGGCCGAACGCGCCGCCCGACTGATGCTCGACGGATACGCGCCGCTGCTCGTGTTTTCGGGCGGACTGGGGCGACTTACCGAAGGACTGTTCGCCGAGCCGGAAGCCGATTTGTTTGCCCGCATCGCCCGCGAGATGGGTGTGCCGCCCGAAAAAATCCTGGCCGAGAACCGCTCCACCAACACCGGCCAGAACATCGCCCTCACGTACACGCTGCTGCAACGCCACGGCGTGTCGGTGCGCCGGCTGATTTTGGTGCAGAAGCCCTACATGGAACGCCGCGCCTTGGCCACGTTCGAGAAGCAATGGCCCGGCGAGGCCGTTGACATCCGCGTCACTTCGCCGCAGATTGCGTTTGAACACTACCCCACAGCCGAGATTTCAATGGAAGAAGTGGTTCACATCATGGTCGGCGACTTGCAGCGGATCATGGTTTATCCCGCCAAAGGTTTCCAAACCTACCAACCCGTTCCCGCCGAAGTGCAACAAGCCTACGAAAGCCTCATCGCCAAAGGCTTCACGGGGCATTTGATGTAGGAAGTGGTAAGTGGTAGGTCATAAGTCGTAAGTGGTAAGTGGTTAGTAAAAATGTACCGTCACGCCTCGGCGTGATCAACAGCATGATTGGAAACATTAGAGTTACTATAGGCTGACAATCAAGCGATTATGAGTGTGTTTTGAGCAAAAAATGCCCAAAACGTTTTTATCTACAGAAATTTTCTTTGAAAAAATCGTGTAACTTGTTGATTGTCAGCTTATAGTAACTCTATTAATCACGCAAAGGCGTGACGGTACATCTGTCGGATTTTTGTGTAAAACTGTTGACCGGCGCAAGCGTCCGCTTGCGCCAGCGACGGACAGGCATGCCCTGTCTCTGCGGCGACAAATACAGGCGTTTTAGGCAAAAATCGCCCAAAACGCCCTGAAAGGGCAGCCGAACCCCAACGCTGACCATCACCCTGCGGAAACGGACTGTACCCCGGCAACTTTTTGCCTCCGAAACAAGTTAATGCAGAGACCAACCTGTAACCCGTAAATGCCAACCATAACCGCTACCGCGCCGAACCACACCTCGGCCGCTTCCCCGAAAACCGGAACCGCACAGCCCCGCGTCGGCGTGCTGCTGGTGCAACTCGGCACGCCCGACAGCCCCGCCGTGCCGGACGTGCGCAAATACCTCCGCGAGTTCCTCATGGACGGCCGCGTGATTGACTACCCGTACATACCGCGTTTCCTGCTCGTCAACGGCATCATCGCGCCGTTCCGGGCACCCAAGTCGGCCAAAATTTACAAGGAATTGTGGACCGAACGCGGCTCGCCGCTCAAGTTCTACAGCGAAGACGTGGTGAAACTGCTGCAAGCCCAGCTCGGCGGCGAATACAAAGTGGTGCTGGGGATGCGCTACCAAAGCCCCAGCGTCGAAAGTGCGCTGAACCAACTGAAAGACAGCGGCTTGGAGCGAATCGTGGTGATTCCGCTGTTTCCGCAGTACGCCTCGGCCACCAGCGGCTCGGTGCATCAGAAAGTGATGGACTTGGTGCGCGGCTGGCAAATCATCCCCGAAATCAGCTTCGTCAGCTACTTCCTCGACCACCCGAAGTTCATCGCCGCCTTCACCGAAATCGGGCGGCGGTACATGGCCGAACACGACTACGAGCATTTCGTGTTCAGCTACCACGGCCTGCCCGAGCGGCAGATCCGCAAGGGCGATGCCACCGGCACGTGCCTGCAAGGCGACTGCTGCGCCACTTGGCACGCGGGCAACCGTCAGTGTTACCGGGCGCAGTGCTTCGAAACCACGCGCCGCCTGGCCGATGCGCTGGGCATTCCGGCTGAAAAATACACGGTGTGTTTTCAGTCGCGGCTCGGCAAGGAGATTTGGGTGCAGCCCTACACCGAGGACGTGGTGAAGGATTTGGCGAAAAAAGGCGTAAAACGCGTGCTGGCCTTCTCCCCCGCCTTCGTGGCCGACTGCCTTGAGACCACGATTGAAGTGGGTGAGGAATACAAGGAAATGTTCGAAGAAAACGGCGGCCAGCATTGGCAACTCGTCGAAAGCCTGAACACGCATCCGCTCTGGATTGAAATGCTGACCGACGTGGTGAAAAGCCGGGCTTTAATTCAGAATTCAGAATTTGGAATTCAGAATTCTTGATTTCCCAACTGGTACAAGCGTTTTAAGCAAAAATCACCCAAAACGCTTCAAGAGCAAACCATCATTGCGAGCGAAGGGAAGCAATCTGTTCGTCACAGGCTCGGCAAACACGCTTCCCCAAGGCTCGGATCGGGACTGGCCGCGTCTGTACCCAATGCCTTTGCCGAGCCTGTAGGAACGGGATTGCCACTCCCGACACATCGGGATCGCAATGACGGGTTTTGCTTGAAGCGTTTTGGGCAAATTTCGCCCAAAACGCCTCTGACTTCTGAACGCTGACCTCTGACCTAAATATGCTCTTCACCCTTACTACCACCCACCGCCCGGCCACCGACTTGGGCTATTTGCTGTACAAGCACCCGCAGAAACTGCAGTCGGTTGACTTGGCGGCGGGCAAGGCGCATATTTTCTACCCCGAAGCCACCGAAGACCGCTGCACCGTGGCGTTGTTGCTTGACATTGACCCGGTGGGGCTGGTGCGCGGCGGCAAGTTTGCAGCGGGCGACAACTTTGCCTTGGAGCAGTACGTCAACGACCGGCCGTATGCCGCTTCGTCGTTTTTGAGCACGGCCATTGCGGCGGCGTTCGGCACGGCCATGAACGGCACTTGTCGCGACAAGCCCGAACTGCCCGAAACCCCGCTGCCGTTCGAGGCCACGCTGACCTCCGTGCCCGCACGCGGCGGCGAAAGCTTGATTCGCCGCCTGTTCGAGCCGCTGGGCTACGCCATCGAACTGACGCACCACCCGCTGAACACGACTTTCCCCGACTGGGGCATGAGCCGCTATTTCACCCTCACGCTGCGCCACCGCTTGCGGCTGCGCGAGTTGCTGTCGCACCTGTACGTGCTGGTGCCGGTGCTGGCCGACGACAAGCATTATTTCGTGAGCCGCCACGAAGTGGAAAAACTGCTGGACAAAGGCCAAGACTGGCTGCCTGCGCACCTGGAAAAAGAACTCATTACAAAGCGTTACCTGAAAAACCTCGGCCACTTGACACGGCAGGCGTTTGACGTGCTGATGCGCGAGGAACCCAATACGGAACTTGACGAAGACGACGAAACCGCCGCGCCGGAACCAACGTCCGTGCGCGAAAAACGCATCTCGCTGCA
>JALOMD010000392.1 GCA_025455595.1 Cytophagales bacterium
TTTGCATGCCGAACGGTCTTTCTGACCCCTGACAAAAGGAATCTTGTCCCCTTGTTGTTTCTTGCAATTTACAACCGCTGCAAACATAGAATGACAAAAGAGAGGTTTTAGGGTTCCAAAAGATACTATTTTTCGTCCCTGCTATTTTGACTTGAAAACACAACTTGAATCCATCATACAATGCTGAAAAGACTCATTCATAAATCGCTGACAGTCATCTTTTTATCGTTTGCTTTCACGGCTTGCGTTACGCCCAAGTTGGTGCAACGAACAGAAAACCGAACCGTCCCGACGAGTTTCAACGGTTCGAATTCTCAAGACTCCACCAACACGGCGGCGGTGAACTGGCAGGCTTTCTTCACCGATCCGAACCTGAACACCTTGATTGAAACCGCATTAAAAAACAATCAGGAACTGAATATCACCTTGCAGGAAATCCAGATTGCCCGCAATGAAATCAGAGCCAGAAAAGGGGAATATCTGCCGTTTGTAGGTATTCGAGGCGCGGCCGGGGCCGACAGACTAAGCAGGCATACGCTGTTGGGTGCCACTGAAGAGGCCAACCGAATCCAACCCGAAAGGGAAAACCCCAGACCGCTGCCCGACTACCAGTTGTCCGCCTTTGCCACGTGGGAAGTGGACATTTGGCACCGGCTGCGCAATGCCAAAAAAGCGGCGGCAAGCCGGTACTTGGCAAGCGTGGAAGGCAGGAATTTCATGGTGACCAACCTGATTGCCGAAATCGCCACTTCTTACTATGAACTGCTGGCCCTGGACAACCAACTGGCCATTGTGAAACAGAACATCGAAATCCAGACCGACGCGCTGGAAATCGTGCGGATGCAAAAGCAGTCGGCCCGCGTCACGGAACTGGCCGTGCGTCGGTTCGAGGCACAAGTGCTCAACACCCAAAGCTTGCAGTACAATATCCAGCAACAAATCGTAGAGACGGAAAACCGTCTTAACTTTTTGGCAGGTCGCTATCCGCAACCCATCTCCAGAAATGCCCAAGCCTTCCCTAATTTGGTGCCGGATTCGGTCAGTGCGGGCATTCCGCCGCAATTGCTGGCCAATCGCCCCGACATCCGGCGTGCCGAACTGGAACTGGCGGCGGCCAAGTTGGACGTGAAAGTTGCCCGAGCCAATTTTTATCCCGCCTTGCGCATCAACGCCGCCACGGGTTTTCAGGCGTTCAACCCGTCTTACCTGTTGCGGGCACCCGAGTCCATGATTTTTTCGCTGGCTGGGGACTTGGTGGCACCGTTGGTCAACCGGAACGGCATCAAGGCCGCGTATTATGCAGCCAACGCCCGGCAAATACAGACGGTGTACAACTACGAACGAACGATTCTGAATGCGTATGTCGAGGTAGCCAACCAAGTGTCAAACATCAGCAACTTGGGCAAAAGTTACGACCTGAAAGCCAAGGAAGTGGAAGCTCTCACGCAGTCGGTCACGATCTCCAACAACCTCTTCCGTTCCGCCCGCGCCGACTACATGGAAGTGCTGCTCACCCAACGCGACGCGCTGGAATCACGGTTTGACTTGGTGGAAACCAAAATGCAGCAACTGAACGCGATGGTCAGTGTCTATCGGGCGTTGGGCGGCGGGTGGAGGCAATAAGCCTGTACGGTGTTCGATTTTCTCCGCACTATTGTCAATAGTGCGAAAACCATGCATATTTTGAAAAATAGTTCAACTATTTGGCACGTGCCAAACTTTTGCATCGGTGAACGTGTTTTATAGACGTGTTCCACAGAAAAGAAAAAGCCCCGCCAGATCGGCGGGGCTTTTGTGTTTACGATGATTCGTCAAGCCGTTTTGAGTAAAAATTGCCCAAAACGCAATTCCCCGTCATCCAAAATCCACCATCCCGAATCGGGTCTCAACTGTTGCTGCGGATGAACCCGATGGAAAGCCGATTGAACACCTCCGGCTGATCCACATTGACCACGTGTCCCGAATCGGCCACCACTTCGAGGCGAGCCGAGCGGTGCTGCTTCACCACGACTCGCACGGGGGCCAGAAACATGTAGTCTTCTTCTCCCATCACGTACAGCGTCGGGATTGACAACTCTTTCTCGTGGAAATACTTGAGCAACGGGTTCAGTTCGCCGGTGAGGCGCGTCCAGCGCAGGAACTCCTTGCGGGCCAGCCGCTTGGCCTCGCGAATGAACAGCAGCCGCGACTGCTCGTGCCGCTTGCGGGGCATGATAATCCACGCCAGCAGCTTGTACAGCCACATGTACGGTACGAAACGCTTCGCCGCGTTGCCCGCGTGCATGAGCAATTTCGACCGTACCGTGAGCCGCGTAATGGCCCCGCCCAGCACCATTGACTTGATGCGTTCGGGTTGGATTTCGCCCAGCGTGCGGATGATGAGGCAACCCAGCGAAATGCCCACGAAATGCGCCGCCCGTATCTTGTGGTGGTCAAGCACCTGCACCACGTCACGGGTCACGTCTTGGAACGTGTATGTTTCTTGTATGTACTCTTTGAGCATGTCCTTCGAGCGGCCGTGCCCGCGCAGGTCAACCAGCAGCACGTTGAAATGCTGCTTGAATTCGCGCAGTTGCTTGAACCAGATGGACGAACTGCCCCCGGCACCGTGGACGAACACCACCCATTCGGCGGCGGTGTCTTTCAAATAAGGCTTTGCGTAAAGCATGGGGACAGGTTGTTGGATGCTCAATGCCGGGTTTTGGACAACAATAAGTACTTAGCCATTAGTAGTTAGCATTTAGCATTTAGAGACTGTCTAACATTTTCCGTTTGGTTCAAAAATGCCAACACGTCCCGCACAGATTCGGGTAATTCTTGGCCGAGCCTGCGCGACAGAGGGCGGGGGCAAGCCCCGCCCCTACAGTCCGGCGTTTTGGGCAAAAATTGCCCGAAACGGAAATGTTAGACAATCACTTAGTTAATAAACGCAAAGTCATGATAGTCAAAGCATTATCAGATATTTTGAGCAAAGAATAGATAAAACTATTTATGAACAAGCACTTACCAAAATAGAAGATTGAATGTGTAAACAATTAGATGCAACTATTATCAACGAACTTTGAACTCCAAAATCTGCATTCTGATTTCTGGATTGGTGTCACTGAATCATGCCCATCACGCGAGTCATCCTAAAATCATAGTTCTGACAATCGGCGTTTTGGGCGAAATTTGCCTAAAACGCAAGGCGGCACAGCCGCCCTGACACGCCCGTTTTGGGCGAAATTTTTCCAAAACGCTCATTGTTCCGGTCGCCAACATCCAGTATTCAGCCAATCTACACGGTTTTAGCGACAACAAAAAACGCGCCGCTCCCTCATTTGTCTTGGAAGTCTTTCTCACCAGCCCGCACGGGAATGTCAAGGAAGTTTTGCGTGGGCGGAATGGGACAGGAGTAGTCCGGGTTGTAAGTGCAGAAGGGATTGTAGGCGAAGTTGAAGTCAATCGTGACTTTGCCGGTTTCCTTGTCATATTCCAACGCCTTGTTGTGCTCGTCAAGGTAGCGGCCGCCGCCGTAGGTGTCGAATCCGTTGGTCTTGTCGTTGAAAGGCAGGAACAGCCCGTCGTCCTCGGACGACTTGAGCAACAGCAGCTTGTGCGCCTTGCCGCTGAGTTGGAACACCGCGAACCCGAACCGCTGCATGTACTCGGTGGTGCCGTCGGTGCGGCCTACTTTCAGGCGGGCTGTGTCGCGTATCGGTTCAAAATCGGCCACGATGCGATAGGCCGGGTCGGGCGGGAAGTACGCGAGCCGTTGGAAAACTTCCCGGTTCTGGATCGGGGAGTCGGGCAAGTTCTTGAACGACTCGTCTTTCTCGACGCGAAACTTGGTGATTTGATCGGTATAGGAGTCTTTTTTGCCGGTGAAAACGAACGTGTACACCAGCACCAGCACCACGATGGCAATCACGCCGAAGAAATATATTTTGCCGGTATTCATTCTAAGTTGTAAGTGGTAAGTCGTAAGTAAAAAGTGAAAGGCCTTTTGAGTAAAAAATGCCCAAAACGCTCGATGGCTGAGGCCGCCTTGGCAATATTGTTTTGGCCGTTCCCGCCGGTTGCGGGATTTGGCAATTTTTGCCCCAAACGCCTCGTCTAACCGCTTCCACAAATATGCAAACGAAAGCATAGCCGTAGGCGTTTTAAGCATTTTTTTGCCAAAACGCTGTAGTCTCCCCCACCCGTCCGACAACTACTCACCACTCGCGACTAACCACTTGCGACTTACCACTATAATTACAAAATCCCCTCGTCGGCGAAGCTGAAATAGCTTTTATCGGTGACAATCACGTGGTCGAGCACCGGGATTTCGAGGTGGCGGCCCGCTTCACGGAGCTTGTGCGTCAAGTCTTTGTCGGCTTGGCTGGGCTTGAGGTTGCCCGACGGGTG
>JALOMD010000393.1 GCA_025455595.1 Cytophagales bacterium
TGGCCGCCGAGGAGTATCCCACCCGGCCGTCGTACCAGCAGTGCCAAGGCTGCCCCTTCGCCGACACCTGCCCCGACCGGCGGCAGTTCAAAGAGGTTCGGGTGGTGTGGTAGGAATGCGGAACTGGGAAGGGGGAATGCGGAAAAGCGTTTTGGGCGAAGGCCTCACCCCCGGCCCCTCTCCCAAGGGAGAGGGGTGTGCCTCGCCATTGGCTTAACTCTTTGTCCCAAACCTGTCTGTACGCAAGGCTCATTTGGTTGAAAAGTCACCACTCGCCTTGGGAGAGGGGCCGGGGGTGAGGCCTTCGCTCAAAACGCCCGCCTACCTTCCCTGCCCACCGCCAACCGCCACTGCCCACTTCATTCCGCATTCCCCCTTCCCAGTTCCGCATTCCTACCACACCACCCGAACCTCTTTGAACTGCCGACGGTCGGGGCAGGTGTCGGCGAAGGGGCAGCCTTGGCACTGCTGGTACGACGGCCGGGTGGGATACTCCTCGGCGGCCATTTGCTTCATGCGTTCGTGGGCTTCGGTGGCGGCCTGCCGCACGTCCCAAAACGAGCCGTTGTTCCATTCCACCTTGATGACCTCATAATCCATACGCGGCGACCAGTCGGCCACTACGTAATAAAAATCGGGCATAATCCCCTCTGGATTAAGGCTTTCCGATTGGTACAACGCCCACATGTAGAAATACGCCTGCGTATGGTCAAGGCCCAGCGGATTGCGCCAGCCGCCGTTCGCCAAGTCGGCGGTGGCTTTGATGTCAATCACGGCCAAGCGGCCGTTGACGCGGCCCAGCACATCGAGCCGACATTTGACGGCGATGTTTTCGCCCGTGTCGGGGTGATTGAAACCCGTGGAAACCACCACGTCGGTACCGAGGATTTCGATACCGTAATGCGGAAAAAGCTCGTCGCGGAAAAACACCGCCTGTTGGTCGAGCCGCTCGAAGTCCACGTACCGTTTGCCGTTTTTCTGGAGCGGCTCCTGCGGCGGCTCACCCGACTTGCCGCACGAGCCGGTGAGCTTGTACTCGAAATAAATACCACGCAACTGGCTGTCGTTCGGCGTGGTGGGCAGCCCCAGCCCGTACACGCCGTAGATGCGGCGGGGGCAAACCTCGTGGCGCAGTTCCTTCACCAACGACTGGGAGATGTTCGGTTTTCGTAGCAGGTTTTCGTACAGCATGGGCATTCGGGACGTATGTTTACGGCCGGTCGTTTTGGGCAAAAATCGCCTAAAACGCTACTCGGCCAGGCTTTTCAATTATGCAAATATAATCATATATTATAATACGTATCACTCCGAAGCTTTATTTTTCATTTTTTATAATTTTTTTTACTATTTATTAGGTTGTAAATATTTATTTTGATTATTATTGCAACCGTAATCGTGAACGCACAGGAAGCCCAACCCGACACATTAATATATAAAGAAACATGACCCTCAATACCTATGCACAGCGGTTCAAGCAGTTGCGCAAAGCCACCGGGCTGAACCAACAGGAATTCGGCGAGAAACTGGAAATCACCCAGTCCAGCGTGTCGCAGATAGAAAGCGGCCGCAACATGCCCAGCGTGGCTGTTCTGGAAAAGCTCGTCGAAGTGTTTCCGAACCTGAACAAGCAGTGGCTTTACCACGGCGAAGGAAATATGTTTTTGGACAACCCGCCACCTACGCCCGCCGGGCCGCGCATGATGCCAATGGCCGGAGGCTTCGGCGAAAACCGCGACTGGCAGCGGCTGCAAGCTGAAAACGACCTGCTGCGGGCACGCATCGAACTGGTGGAGGAAACCAACGACGACCTGTACCGCAAACGCAAGGACTTGGAACGCGAAAACGACCGGCTTCGCCAAGAACGCGAGTCGGCCAAGAGCAACGTGTTGGAACGGGTGATTACCAACACCGAGCGGATTGTACAGCCTTTTGCCGTGACCGTTGACCGTGAAGGAAACGATAACATCCTGATGGTGAGCACAAAAGCCGCCGCCGGTTACATGCAGGGTTGCGTCGAGCCGGAATACATCCGTAATTTGCCAGCCTTTTCGATTCCGAGCGTGGAGTTTCGCAACGGCACGTTCCGGGCTTTCCAAGTGACCGGCCAGAGCATGGAGCCTACGCTCCGCACCGGCGACTGGCTCATTTGTGAGTTCACCGAGAAACTGAAGGAAATCAAGAACGGCGAAATGTATGTCGTCGTTTCCGACAGCAAAGAAAGCGTGGTGGTGAAACGCGTGGATTTCAACGAAGCGGCCGGTCGGCTGTATTTGCAGTCGGACAATGCGGTTTTCCCGACTTACTCGGTGGCCGTGGCCGATGTAAAAGAAGTGTGGCGCGTGAAAGCCCACCTGAACATGCAGCCGAGCCGTGGTTTCAAACACCAGATGGAACTCGAAGTAGCCAAGCTCCGCGACGAACTCCGCGAAATGCGCCAGCACATCAACTAAGTATTGAGTCGTTGGTCTTGAGTCTTGGGTAAAAAACCGATACACGAGTATTTGAAAATCTTTTGTTTATGAGAATGACCGAGTAACCAAGCAAAAGCCCCGCTCGTTGAGCGGGGCTTTTTGTTTAGCAGCCCGCCCAGCCGCACAGGCTTGACCCAAAACTCTCGTTTTGGTCGCCCCCAAGGGGGAGGAGGAAGGATTGCGGAAAAGGCGTTTTGGGCAAAATTTGCCTTAAACGCTGACTGAAAACAAATAACCAAAAAAGCCCCCTCTTTGGGAGGGGGTTGGGGGAGGCCGCCTTTTTTCCTATTTTTGCCGCCGTACGCCACTACGCCATGTCCCGCCGACTTATCTTAGACAGCCGACTGCTTCAAATCACCGTCACGCGGCTGTGCCAGCAACTCATTGAGAATCACGACACTTTTGCGGAGTCGGTTATCCTCGGCTTGCAGCCGCGCGGTATTTTTTTGGCCCGACGCATCCAACGGAAACTCCACGAACTTACCGGAACCGAAGTTCCCATCGGCGAACTGGACACCACGTTTTACCGCGACGACTTCCGTCGCCGGGAATCGCCGCTGCTGGCCAACACCACGCACGTGCCGTTTATCATCGAAAACAAGAAGGTGATTTTGGTTGACGATGTGCTGTTTACGGGCCGCACCATCCGCGCGGCGATGGACGCGATGATTGCCTTCGGACGGCCGCAGAAAGTGGAATTGCTCGTACTCATTGACCGAAAATACAGCCGTGACCTGCCCATTGAGCCGCATTACGTGGGCCGGGCCGTGAACACCATCCAGTCGCAGCGCGTAGCCGTGGAGTGGACTGACCAAGGTGCCGCCGAAGATGCCATCTGGCTGGCGGAGTAAGTTCAGAGGTCAGAACGCAGAGGCCCGAGGCGTTTTAGGCAAAAAACGGCCAAAACGGTTCTGACTTCTGACCTCTTACCTCTGACCTTAATTCGTACTTCGTAATTCGTACTTCAAAATGTCTTTGAGTGTCAAACACTTGCTGGGAATCAAGGACTTGAACCGGGCCGATGTCGAACTGATTCTCGACACGGCGGCCACGTTCAAGGAAGTGATCAACCGGCCCATCAAGAAAGTGCCTTCGTTGCGCGATGTCACCATTGCCAACGTGTTTTTCGAGAATTCCACCCGCACGCGGCTTTCGTTTGAACTGGCCGAAAAACGCCTTTCCGCCGATGTGATTAACTTTTCCTCGTCCGGCAGTTCGGTCAAGAAAGGCGAAACATTGCTTGATACCGTGAACAACATCCTCGCCATGAAAGTGGACATGATTGTGATGCGGCATTCGAGTCCGGGGGCACCGCATTTTTTGTCGAAGCACATCACGGCCAACATCGTGAACGCCGGCGACGGCACCCACGAACACCCGACGCAGGCCCTGCTTGACGCGTTTTCGCTGCGCGAGAAATTCGGCACGCTCGAAGGGAAAAAAATCGCCATCATTGGCGATATTCTGCATTCGCGGGTGGCGTTGTCCAACATTTTCTGTCTGCAAAAGCTCGGAGCCGAGGTGATGGTTTGCGGCCCCATTACGCTGATTCCCAAGTATATAGCCGAACTGGGCGTACAAGTGACCTACGACGTGCGCCACGCCCTTGCTTGGTGCGATGCCGCCAACGTGCTGCGCATTCAATTGGAACGCCAGCAGATCAAATACTTCCCGTCGCTGCGCGAATACAGCCTCTACTACGGCATTGACAAAGCCTTGCTCGACTCGCTGGACAAGGAAATTGTGGTCATGCACCCCGGCCCCATCAACCGGGGTGTCGAACTGACCAGCGATGCCGCCGATTCGCAGCAGTCCGTTATCCTGCAACAAGTCGAAAACGGCGTAGCCGTGCGCATGGCGGTTCTGTTCCTACTGGCGCAGATGAATTGACTTTTCGATTCCGCGATGCTTCGT
>JALOMD010000394.1 GCA_025455595.1 Cytophagales bacterium
TGCTTCACGCCCATGAGCTTGATGGCTTCGGCCACGCGGCGCGGCTCGTCGGTGTCGTATTCGTTGGGGCGACCGGTGGCTACGGCGCAAAACGAGCAACTGCGCGTGCACACGTTGCCGAGAATCATGAACGTGGCTGTGCCGGCACCCCAGCATTCGCCCATGTTGGGACAGTTGCCGCTTTGGCAAATGGTGTGCAACTTGTGGTCGTCCACGAGTTGGCGCACTTTGCGGTAGTTTTCGCCGACGGGCAGTTTCACCCGCAGCCATTCGGGCTTGCGGGCCTTTTCTACGGGTGTTATGACGGGTAGTTCGATCATTTTGAATTACGATTTACGGGGTACGATGTACGAATCCAGTGGAATCCGGCAATCGTAATACTTAAAGGAAAAGCCGCTCGAAATAGTTCGGGATTTCATGAGCAGCGTTTTGGGCAAATTTTGCCTAAAACGCTGTTTTCACCGGCGACTGACCACTCACGGCTTACGACTTTTTTCTCACCTTTTGTTCTTGAAATAGATGTTCAGGTAAACCGACGTGAACACCCTGCGGTTTTCGGCCAAGGGCATGATGACGATTTCGTTTGGGAACGCCTCTATCATGCCGCCCACCTCGAAGCCCGTGGCACTGCTGCGGAAGCCGCCGATTTCAAACGCAAGCCCGGCCTTGATGTTCAAGCCGACGGAAAACCGGGTGCCGTCGAAGCGGGTGAGGCCCGTGGTTCCGATGATGTTCGCACTGCTGGTATGGTCAACCGGATTGTACTGTACAATCACTTGGTCGCCGCCGGGGTTTTGGTAAACGATGAAATAGGGCTTGATAACGGCCAGCGAAAGGCCGGCGGCTCCCACGGCACTGATACGGACACCCTCTTCGGGGGCTTTGCGGAAAATCACCCGCTCGCGGCCGTACTGCGGGCGTACCACGAACAGATAGTTGCTCTTGCCCAGCACAAAGGCATTGCCGTTGCCGCTCTGGGCACGGATTTCCTTCGGATTTTTGACATTCACAATCTCCACCCCGAAGGTCTGTTTCATCTTGTCGTTGATGACTGTCGAGTAGCGGAACACGATGCCGCCAATCAGTCCGCCGTTGGTGTTGAAGTTGAGTCCGTACATGAACTCGGTCTGGTATTCGTCATCGTCTTCGTCAGACTGCCCCTGGGCGGTTGCCGCCCAGCAGACCGTCAGCAGAAAAACCAGCAAGATGCTTTTGTTCACAGCCATTTTTTTAAAGTCGAAAAGTAGCGATAGCAATTAAAAATTAAAAATGAAGAATTAAAAATGATAGTCTTGGTGCCTCGAATTGCTGTCACGTGTAACTTGAAAGCGTTTTGGGCAAAAATCGGCAAAAATCGAAGATTCCGCCGCCAGCGGGAACGCCAACCTGCAACCTTGAACCCGCCATTCGTACCTTGTACTTCGTAAATCGTACTTCAACATGTTACCTTTGCAACAACGCTGGCAGCACCGAAAAATATATGCCGCCCCGCCCGATAACGTGGATTCTGTATCTTGGCTTGCGCAACCATCCGTTTTGGACAGAAATTGCCCAAAACGCCAATCTTGCAACTTGTATCCTTGAACCTGTAACTTTCAACTTTTCATTCGTACTTCAAACCCATGCCAACCATCGAAACCGAATACAAAGGCGGGCTGCGTACGCAAGCCACGCACGTAGCCTCCGGAAATGCCATCTTAACCGATGCCCCGGTGGACAACCACGGCAAAGGCGAAGCTTTCTCCCCCACCGACCTTACCTCGGCCTCGTTGGGCAGTTGCATGATGACCATCATGGGCATCGTGGCCGAACGCGAAGGCATTGACTTGGCGGGCACCACAATGGACATCACCAAGACAATGGCCGCCAGTCCGCGCCGCATCGCAAAAATCGAGGTCAGTTTCAGCGTGAAAAGCAACGTGCCACTCACCGACGAGCAACGCCAAAAACTGCAAAACGCTGCCCGCACTTGCCCGGTGGCCCTGAGCCTGCACCCGGACATTGAGCAGGTGGTGAATTTCGCGTTTTAGCCCCCACCCGGCCGCACAGGCTCGCTCCGAAACTCCCGTTTCGTCCGCCCCCAAGGAGGAGGGGGAAAAGAAAACAAAGGCGTTTTGGGCAAATTTTGTCCAAAACGCCTTTGTTCATTTTGCACTCCGAGATTCGTATTTTCTCCTCCCCTTGGGGGCGGACGAAACGGGAGTTTCGGAGCGAGCCTGTGCGGCCGGGTGGGGGCTTCTCAGTCGCGCCTTATCAATTCCACGCGGGCGTTCAGGCGGATTTCCTTGCTCACCACCGTGCCGCCGAGTTCAGTCAGCGAATCCCAAACCAGTCCGAAGTCTTTCCGGTTGATGGCACCGTTGACTTCGTACTCGGCACGGACACTGCCTTGCGCGTCGGTGATAGTGCCGTTATGAGTGGCCTCGAACGTCACCGGACGCGTCACGTTGCGGATGGTCAAGTTGCCGTGGAGGCGACGCAGGCCGCCTTCGGCCCGCTCCACCGAAACAGACTCGAAGGTAATGAAAGGGTATTTGGCTGCGTTCAAAAAAGAATCAGACTTCAAGTGTGCGTCACGCGAGGCATTGCGGGTATCCAGCGAGTCAACCCGCAGTCGCAGCCGCACCATCGCGTCTTCGCCGCCGTCGCCGGTTTCGTAAGTGCCCTCAAACTGCTCGAAGCAGCCGACCACCGAGAAACTGACCATGTGCTTGACACTGAAGGATATTTGTGTACGGTAGGGGTCAATTGCCCACACCCATTTCGATGCTACGGCCGTGTTCATAGTATTGTTTCCGATTACGTTTCACAATTCACGGACGGATTTTGCAAAAGAAAAAAATTTGGAACCAACGGCGAAATCAGCAAAGATCCGGTAGTCAAATAACGACTTGTGCAGCAGATTGTTTTATGAAAACACGGTATTAAAGATTAGAATTTCATTAGAAAATTGGAAGGTTGGGAAATTGGGAGGTTGGAGAATTGAAAGGTTGGAAGATTGAAAGGTTGCAGGTTCAAAAATGCAGAATGGCGTTTTGGACAATTTTTGCCAAAATGCCATTCTGCGTTCATAATTCTAAATTAAAATCGTACCTCGTACTTCGTAAATCGTACCTCAACCTGCAACCTTCATCAGTTCGGCGTAGTTGATGTCCCAATGCGAGGCGTGGTAAATGCACTTCCCATCACGGATAAGCAGCAGTTGCGGCGACTGGTGTTCGATGCCGAACGCCTGTGCCACTTGGCCCGACAGCGGGCGGTAAGCAAGCAAGTCGAGGTAATAAGGCCGGATTTCGGTGGTGTTCCAGTTGCGTTCCAGCCGGCCCAACGCCGTGCCGCTGATGGAGCAACGGGTGCTGTGCTTGAACACTACCACCGGCTGGCGGTGCGAGATTTCTTCGATTTCTTGGAGTTGTTTTTCGTCGGTAAGGTGAATCCAGTTCATGGGCAATGTTGAATGACGGAATGAGTGAATGGTAGAATGAGCAATGGTTTGTCTCTCAGAATCGGCTGCTTGTCATGTTCAATTAACGCACAACCGGCTTTCAAAATTCCATTCACCCATTCTGTCATTCACTCATTCAAAATCGGTCACCTCGGCTTGTCCCAGATTTCGGCCTCGCGGGAGTCGTAGCGGGGTTTCTCGTCTTTGCGACGTTGGTGGGGCGGCACGTATTTGCGGTCGCCCATGCGTTTGAGCAGGCGTTTGCGGTATTTCTCTTTTTTCTCGAACGAGCTGTTTTTGTAGCCGCCCCGATACGTCAGGTTCGGGTAGGCTCCTTTGGGCCGTTTGCGCACCAGCATGTCGCCTTTGTAAGAAGAAAGTTCTTTGGACTTCTTCCGGTACATTTTCTTGCGGTATTCCGGGGCGAGGGTGTTGCCTCGGCGGGCAGTGGCCAATTCCTCGGCCCGTTTCTTGTACATTTTCTTGCGGTACGGCAACGCCAGCGTGTTTTCCTCGCTCCGGAAGTTGGCAAACTTCTTGTCACGCTTTTTCATCATCTTCTCGCGGTATGCCGGGCCGGGCACCAGCACGCCTTTGGCACCCTTGTTTGCCTTGAACGACTGCCGGTACATGGCCAAGCCCATCGGGTTGTTGCTACGCTTGGGCCGCTCCACAATCTCTTTGTTCAGATTGATGTTGCGCGGGTTGTTGATGTCCAGCGAGTTTTTCGGGTCGCGCACCGGCACCAGCATGATGCCTTTGCCGGTATTGCGCCGGATGCTTTGGCGGGTCATCTGACTGCCCAGCGGATTGTTGCTGGGAGCCGGTTGCGCCGAGCGGCTCACCGTTTCGCCGCGTTTGCCGGAATACTCGCGTTGCTTTTTACGAACCGCCGACTTGGTGGGCACCGGCACCAACTGCGCGAA
>JALOMD010000395.1 GCA_025455595.1 Cytophagales bacterium
ATCAGCCCATTGCCTGTCCACGCCTATGTAATGCCCCGTCCAGATGCTGGTCATCAGGCTGTGATAGCCTTCGTGTACGGTGATGTTGGCGAGTTCCACACCCGTGAAAGTGAGTTCAGCCGAAGCGTCGGTCGGGTTGTTGAGGTCGTCGTTCAGGCCGCCCACCAGCGAGTCACAGGCCGACAAGCCGAACAGCCCAATGGCAAGGAAAGTGACTAAGGATAGTTTCTTCATATGTTTCATAATAGAGTAATCGTTGTGTTGTACTGAGGTTTTGGTGTTTTGAAAGATACTATTTTGCGTTTATCGTACTGTCATTACGCGTTTCTCACCCGTCATTGCGAGGCGAAGCCGTGGCAATCTGCCGCCTTGTGCCGCGAGTGTTTCTGAGCCGTTTTCTATCCAAACGTGCATTTTAACAGGAAAACGAGCCTATGGGAAGCGTGTTGGCCGAGCCTGTGTCTGGGCAGATTGCCACGTCACTTCCCCTCACATTCGTTCGGGGTGCGTTCCTCGCAATGACGGATTCAGGGACAGGTAGGTTTCGGCTTTTCAAAAGATACTATTTTCAAGCATCCAGAATCAACAGCATCCAGCGTCCCTTAATAATTAATCCGCACGCTGAATACCAAAGACTTGGAGCCGGGATTGTTGAAATAATCCTGTCCGCGTCCGTTGGCGGCACCGTTCAGGGATGTTTCCGGGTCTATGCCCACGATTTTGGTCCAAAGCAGCAGGTTACGTCCCGTGACGGCAAAATCAATGGATTGCAAGCGGCTGCGTTTGCGGAAACCTTCGGAGTTGAGCGAATACGAAAGCGTGGCTTCGCGGAGGCGCGTCCAGCTACCGTCTTGGATAAACTGCTCCTGCAACGCACTGAAACCCTGCCCCAGCGTGGTGTACCAGTTTTCGTCGAGCAGCACCGGCCCGGCTCCGAAATCGCGGATATTGCCGCGCACCACCGTACCGGCCGCCACGCGCTGGCCCACGTAGTTCACCAAGCCGCCTGCGGGGATGGTCACCTCGTTGCCTACATCGGCGTGAGTGCCAAAATTGTACAGCACCGACTGCGTATTGGGTGCAAAATCGGCTCCTTGGAACGTCTCAAACAGGACGTTGAGGGTGAATTTTTTGAAAGAAACGTTGGTGCCGAAACCCGCCCGCCAATCAGGATTCGGGTCGCCGATGACGGCGAAGTTGGGGTTCACTTTCGGAAAACCGTTCTCGTTCAAATCCAGCGAACCGTCCGGGCGACGCGCATACGGGCCGCCGTACAAAGCCGACAGCGAATAGCCTACTTTGGCAACGGAACTGGTGAGCGTGCTAAAGCCGCCCAACACAATCTGGTCGGTTCCGGCCAAGTCGGTCACGCGGTTTACGTTACGGCTGGCGTTGGCAATCAGGTCAACCGAGAATCCTTCTTTTTGCAGCACCCGCGCCGACAATTCGGTTTCCCAGCCCCGGTTGGTCATGGTGCCGGCATTGGTGTAGCGGGTCGTGAAGCCCGTGGTAGGCGCGGCGGCCACTTCGAGCAGCAGGTCGCGGATTTCGTTGCGGTAATACGTGAAACCGGTACTGATGCGGTCGTTGAGGAAACGCAGGTCGGTTCCCACTTCCCATTCCGATTTGCGTTCGGGCCGCAGGTTGGGGTCGCCTTGCTGCGACGACTGCACGAAACCGCCGTTGCCATAGACCGTTCCGGTCAGCGTGCCGCCCCAGCCGCCTGCAAACGAAGCAGAAGTGAAATCGGTGGAGGTACGATACGGCTCAGGCTGCACACCCACAATGCCGGCCGCCAAGCGCAGTTTGCCGAAACTCAACACGCGGCTCGTACTCAAGAAAGGCAGTTGCGAAAACTGCCAAGCCAAGTCGGCCGACGGGTAGTAGAACGTGGCGTTGCGCTGGAACGGCGAGCCGGATTCGGCGGCGGCACCTACGTTCAGGAACAGTTGGTTGTAAAAACCGAAGTTGAGCGTAGTGAACAGCCGAGTGGTGCGGATGCGCGTTTCAAAACGGCGCGGCACGCGGTTGCTGGCGGTAGCGTTGTTGTAGCTGTACGGAGCCTCGGCAATCAGGAAGTTATTGTAGGTGCCGCCCAAGTCCAGATAATCGCGGTTGTTGATGTTCCAGCCAATGACGTAGTTTCCGGTAATGTTCGGGCTGATGTCTTTCGTAATCCGGCCAATCACATCCAAGTTATATTGCAGTTCGGTGATGCTTTGCTCCTCGAAACTGCCCGCAAACGCTGCTCCCGCCGATCCTACCGGCAGATAATACTTGCGGTTTTCGGTATAGGTGTCCAAGCCGCCGCGCGTAATCAGTTCAAACCACGAAACGGGCTTGAGCAGAAACTCCGAACTCATGATGAAACGGTCGGTTTTGCTGGGGTTGCGGTGGTCGTTGATCACCCACAGCGGGTCGTCGTAGATGGGGTTGTCGTTGCCCAAGTACCGGCGGTAGGCGCGTTGCCGGAACACGGGTGCCGCCGTGGGCGAGGCGTAGTAAAAGCCCCGGTAGTCGCGGTTGTCGTAGTCGGGCGGGGTGCGTACCATGCCCAGGTACAAACCGTTGATGTTGGAGCCGGTCTGGATGCGGTTGCTGGTGCTGCGGATGTAATTGGCACTGGTGGAAATCTTGAGCCACTCGCCAAACCGTCGGTCGGTGTTGAACCGGATGCTGCTGCGGCGGTAGTCGCTTTGGCCGCGAATGATGCCTTTCTGGCTCAGGTCGGCGATGCTCAGGAAGTACGAGGTTTTTTCATCACCGCCGCTCAGCGACAGCGCATTGTCAAGCGAATACCCGGTGCGGAACACTTGGTCAATGCGGTCTTCGTTGAACGTCTCCCGCGAGTTTTTCCGTGTAATCGGGTAGTAACGGGTGCCGTCCTCGGCCTCGAAAAACTGTCCGGTGGTGTTCACCTCGTCCGCCGCGCCGGAACGGTCGGCGATTCTGTCGCCCCAAGAACCGGAGGCCGTCGGACTGAAAACGCCCCGCGAGCCTTGCCCGAATTTGTCCTGCAACGGGTGCAGTACGTTCACCCTGTCCAACGACAGCGTAGAGCGGAACGAAACGTCTATTTTGTTGGTGTTGCGTCCTTTTTTGGTGGTAATGATGATTACGCCGTTGGCCGCCCGGCTGCCCCACAACGCCGCCGCCGAGGCTCCCTTCAAAATTTGAAGGTCGGCGATGTCTTCGGGGTTGATGTCGTTCATGCGCGACTGCTGCCGCACGCCGCCCGCCGTTTCGCCGATGTTGCTGTTGCTCATCGGGATGCCGTCAATAATCACCAGCGGCTGGTTGGAGCCGGTGATGGTACTCTGGCCGCGAATCTGGATGTACGTGCCCGCCCCCGGATCGCCCGACGAACGGGAGATTTGCACACCTGCCGCCCGCCCGGCCAAGCTGTTGATCACGCCCGGCTCGCCGGTGCGCACAATGTCTTTGCCCGTCACTTTGGAACTCACCGAGCCTTGCTTGTCCTTTTGGGTTTCGAAGCCCAAAGCCGTTACGACTACTTCCGTAAGTGCCTGTACGTCAGAAGCCAGCGCAACGGTAAAAGAGGTTTGCTGACCAATGGTTACTTCTTTGGGAACATGCCCGATGAAAGAGAATATCAAGGCGGTGCTGCTTTCCGGCACTTGGAGTTTGAATGCGCCTTGGGTGTCGGTGACGGTGCCAGTGGTGGTTCCCTTAACCACCACGCTCACGCCAGGCAAGGCGGAGCCGCTTTCGTCGGTCACTTTGCCGCTCAGGGTTTTCGTTTGGGCTGCCGCTTGTGCAATCATCATTGCAGACAGGAGCAACGAAAAGAGTAGGGTTTTCTTCATTACGTTTTTGGTTTGGTTTGATGGAAGTTTGATGGAAAAGCATTCAGGTTGCTCGCGGGTGATGTCAGGTTACGGCGTTCCGTAGCTGTCGTGCCGTTTTGGGCGTTCCCGCTCCCGACAAGCCTGCCCACGCCGAGTGCGTGGCAGGCAAGCCGAAAGCCTGCCCCGATTGGTCGGGGGCATGGTCGGGACAGGCAATTGCGGGATTTGTCAATTTTTGCCCAAAACGCAGCGCGGCAACTACGCATAGCCGAGTGTCCAGATTGATTTTTTCAGACCGGATGGCTTGAGGCGACAACCGCACACATTGGTTGCGAAGTCTGTAACTCAACCCATGAATGGCTTCTGTTCGCTGGTTGTGTCAGAAGCGTGATGCTGGAAGCAGTAGGTAACGGAAAGGAGTGGTGTGAAGCAAGGTGCCCGTTGAGATGCAGTCTTGCTTTTGAAGCATCGTGAAGATTGCAAACGGTTCTTTTAATAGCAAATAAAAAATTGATATTATATAAATTATCAATATTAAAGTTTGAAAAATTACATTT
>JALOMD010000396.1 GCA_025455595.1 Cytophagales bacterium
TCGTGAACGACGGCCAAAATTGCCCCTACCGAATACTGCCACTTGCGGAACCGCGCCAAGATGTACAAGAAAATGGCCGCCATGGCGATAATCACCGAGTAAATGGCCGATTGCTTGATGTCGCTGGCAATAGTGGGGCCGACTTTGGCCGAGCTTTTCACTTCGTACTTGGCTCCCAACTTGCCCAAGCCTTGCGTCACGGCTTGCTCCACTTTCTCGGCGGCGTTTTCACTGGGATCGTCAATCAGGTACGGAGTTGTGATTTGCAACGAGTTGTTGCCACCGTAAGCCTTCACTTCGGGAGCGTTGCCGCCCAGTGGCTCGGCCAAGGCATCGCGCACTTGCGCACTCTGCACCGACTTGTCGAATTCCACTACGTATGTCCAGCCGCCTTTGAAGTCAATGCCGTAGTCAAAGCCGCGCACAAACATGGAAACAATGCCCGCACCGATAAAAATCGTCGAGACGACATAGGCAATTTTGCGTTTGGACACGAAATCGTAGTTCACGTTCTTGAACAGGTCTTTGGAGAAACCCGTGAAAAATTTGAACGACTTGCCCTTGCGCAAACGGCTGTCAATTATCATCCGCGTCACCAAAACCGACGTGAACAATGAAGTAAAGATACCCGCCACCAACGTGAACGCGAAGCCTTTGATGGGGCCAACGCCGAACAGCAGCAGTACAATGCCAGCCAGCAGCGTGGTGATGTTGGCATCCAGAATCGAAACCGAGGCGGCGCGGTAACCTTCTTCCGTGGCGGCCAGCAGTTGCCGGCCCGCCCGCAGTTCGTCTTTCACCCGTTCGTTGATGAGTACGTTGGCATCCACTGCCATACCGATGGTCAGCACGATACCGGCAATACCGGGCAGCGTCAGCACCGCATCGAATTGCACCAAAACACCCAAAATCATGAGCATGTTGAGCAATACGGCCAAATTGGCCACCCAGCCCGAAGTGCTGTAATAACCAATCATGAACAGGATAATAATAAGGAAGCCGATGAAGATAGACACCAAACCTTTGTTGACGGCTTCTTGCCCCAGCGTCGGCCCGACAACTTCTTCTTCCACAATGCGGGTCGGAACGGGCATTTTGCCAGCCACCAGCACGTTTGCCAAGTCTTTTGCTTCATCGATGGTAAAACTGCCGGAAATCTGCGAGTTGCCGCCCGGAATCTCGCCGTTTACAACGGGAGCCGAGTAAACGGCGTTGTCAAGCACTATGGCGATGCGTTTGCCCACGTTTTGGCCGGTGATGCGTTTCCATTTCCGCGCCCCGTCGGCGTTCATGCGCATGTTCACTTCCGGTTTGCCTGTTACAGGATCCAAGTCGCTTCTGGCGGCGGCAATCACTTCGCCGCTGAGTAACGCTTCCTGCCCGCGTCCTTTTTTCACCGCATTCAACACAATCATCTGTTTGCCGCTGGCATCGGCTTCTTCGGGCTTATAGTCGTACATGAAAGCCAAGTTCGACGGGAAAATGGTCCGCACGTCGGGGCGACGCAGCAATTCGTTCACTTTCACGGTGTCTTTCACATTCACCGTCAGCCCGGCCGGGCTAATGGTAAAGAGCCGCATGGCCGAGCTTTCATTGGCTTTGGTAGCTTTGGTTGAGTCGCCGCCTTTCGCCAATTGCGAAGCCAGGTCGCTGGTGTCAGCCGGGTTCATTTTCGGCTCCGATTTGCCTTGGTTGGTAGCGGCACCGAGTTTGGCCAATACGCTGTCGGCTTTCTGGTTGTCTTTTTTGGCGGCCTCCTGCTTCGCCAAATAGTCGTTCAGTTGAATGAAATACGGGTAGAATTCCTGCATTTCGTACACTTGGTGAAACTCCAGCTTGGCTACGCCTTGCAGCAGCTTGCGCACCCGCTTGGGGTCGTCCACGCCGGGCAGCTCTATCTGGATGCGGTTGGTGCCTTGCAAACGCTGGATGTTGGGCTGTACCACGCCAAAAGCGTCAATCCGGCGGCGCAACACCTCGAACGACAGGTCAATGGTTTTTTCCAACTCGCCCTGCACATACCGCAACACCTCCTCGTCGCTGGAATTGAAGTCAATGCTGCCTTGGTTGCCGCTGTTGGCAAAAATGGTGGCCAGCCCTGTGCCGGGTGCCCGCTTTTTGAACTCTCGGTAGAACAAGTCCACAAAGTTGCCTTGCTCGGTCATCTGGGCTTTGTTGGCGGCAGTCAAAGACTCTTGAAAAGCCGCCACGGGATTGTTACCGCCCAGAATACGCAGCACGTCGGCCGCCGACACTTCCATCGTCACGTGCATGCCGCCTTTCAAGTCAAGGCCGAGCTTCACTTCTTGTTCCTTGATTTGCTTGTAGGTGAACGGCCCGAAGACATCTTCGTTCCAGATTGAATCAAGGTATGCTTGCTTGCGCGACGTGTTCAGTGTGCCGTTTTTCGTGGCATGTTCCACCGCTTTTTTCTCGATGTTTCGCGAAATGAACGTGAACGACAAGTAGTACAAGCTCACGGCCGCGAAAATCACCGTCAGGAAAATGATTAAGCCTCTGCTTTTCATGTAGAATGGTAGGGTTATAGTTGACTGAGATTGATGATGCGTACTTGCCCAAACAATAGTTTTGCCTGTTTTTTGCCTAAAACGCACCTGAATCTGCCATGAAACAGTTGCGCCGTTCGACCAGAAATAACTACCAACGACCAAGGACTTTGGTTAGGGCAACAGCCGGAATGCAGCGACACGCGCGAAGTGCGTCCATAAACGAAACACCCGGTCAGATTGCAGGAAAAGGATGGAAAGGACTCGTGGGAGCCGACGGATCAAGGCGCGTTTATAGCAATGGCCTTGGAGAAAATGTTCGCAAAGAACGCCGACCGGTAAACGGGGTAAGTGTTCGGGTGGCGCGGCCGTTCGCTGGAAAGGACGTGAAACTTTCGCTCGAACGTCACAAAAACCTGCTGGCACAGTTTGACGGCAAAGACCGGCACTACCGCCAAATCGGCCTTTTTCAGCACCAGAACGGACTGTTCCTGCGTCTTTTTGGCAGCCGACTGTTCCTTTTTGACGGGTGCGCCTTGGGTGCACAAACCACCTGTGCCGGCGGCTGCGAACAGCAACACCAAGCATAGAATGCCGATGGAACGTCCGATGCTGACCCTTGGTTTCATGCCGATTGTCGGAAGGCAACCCTTACGTGTTGCGGTTGATTTTCAAGATTAGGGTTGCAAAAGTAACCCTTTGCGGCTTACGAAGCAACCATTGGGCCACAGAAACCCCGGTTTTTTGGCCGCAAATCATATTATATTGTACTTTTGCGAGAAATAATGACCAAAATCGGGTAAGTTTTTATTGCATTTTGAAGTCGGTTTTGCCGGATTGCTCAACGTTTGCTGCTATATTTGCAAACAAAAGCCCCTGTTTTGTTCGTTAAGTAGTAGAAGCTGTTTCATGCCGATTGTCTGTTGTTTAGCATCGGTTTGTCCAGCGAAAAGACCGGGCGCAACCTTCATAGGGTTCAAAACCCTATGAAGGTTGCGCCTGCACACCAGCGTTTTAGCCAAAAATCGCCCAAAACGCCGATTCTAAGTACCAGAAACTTGAACCAAACGCATAATTTTCTGTCATGAACACTCAATATTTGCCTTCCGACTATCTTCCTATTGTGATTCAGCTTGCTGCTGCCATCGGCTTTGTGATACTTACCATGGTCACAACCAATTACCTGTTGCCTGCCCTGAAGTTGGGGCCGCGTCGCAGCAGCAAAACCAAGGACAACACTTGGGAATGCGGCATTGAGTCAGAGGGCGATGCCCGGTCGCCCATTTCGGTCAAGTATTTCCTGACGGCCATCTTGTTCGTCCTTTTCGACGTGGAAATCATTTTCATGTATCCGTGGGCGGTTAACTTCACCAAGCTCGGCTGGGACGGATTCTGGCAGATGCTACTTTTCCTGGCGTTGCTGCTGGCTGGTTTTTTCTACGTCATCAAGAAAGGCGTGTTGAAGTGGGAACAGTGAAGTGTGTTTCCTTGTCGGTCGGTACATGAGCCTAAGTATGCAAGCGTTTTAGGCGATTTCCGCCCAAAACGGCGACCCAACCTTCATAGGGTTTTGAACCCTATGAAGGTTTTGGATACCACCAGCGTTTGGAGCAAAAAACGCCCAAAACGCTGATGTATTTCAAGTGTTTCGGCGAGAAAACATTTTTGTTTTCAATTCTGTTCTTAAACAAGACGGCGCAAGTGTTGTCATTTACTGTTTTGTATTCACCCAAACGGATTTTAAGATGAGTGACATAAAAATGATCGAAGCCCCCGAAGGCCACACCGGTTCGGGCTTCTTCGCCACTTCGTTCGACAAAGTCATCGGCATGGCACGTGCCAACTCGCTGTGGCCG
>JALOMD010000397.1 GCA_025455595.1 Cytophagales bacterium
CAGCCACAGGCTCGCCCAGCGGTTTCGGTTGGCGGTTTGTTTTACGTTCAATCCGCACGTGGCGGCTTTTTGCGTCAGTTCGGGTACGTCTTGCTCGTAGAATCCGCTCAACAGCAGCGTGCCGCCGGGCGGCAGTTTGGCCGCGTAGGCGGGTATTTCGTCGAGTAGCACGTTGCGGTTGATGTTTGCCAGCACGATGTCGTACTCGTCGGCCAAACCGACGGTGGCAATCGTCCCCTGCTGCACCTGCACTTGCTCGCATCCGTTCAACCGGCAGTTTTCCGTTGCGTTGGTCACGGCCCATTCGTCGGTGTCGTAGGCATCCAATCGGCTGCCGCCGCGTTTGCAAGCCATGATGGCGAGTATCCCCGTGCCGCAACCGGCATCCAGCACCCGCTTGCCTTGGTGGTCGAGCCGCAGTTGGTTTTCGAGCATCAAGGTGGTGGTTTCGTGGTGGCCGGTGCCGAACGACATCTGCGGGTTCACCACAATCTCGTAGGGGTACCGCTCCGCGATTTGGTGGAACGAGGCCCGCACCACGCATTGACCACCGATGACGATGGGCTGGTAGTTTTTCTCCCATTCCTCGTTCCAGTTGCGGCGCGGCATCACGGCGGTTTCGTACTTCACGTCGGCCGCGTCACGGTACTTTTCGACAATTTCCAGCCACAAATCTTCACTAAACTGCGCCTTCTGTAGTTCGGCGACAAAGACATCGGCCCAGTCGGGCGAAACGGTGATTTTCAACTCGATGAAATCCAAGGCGAAAGGGGTTTGTTTGGCAAAGACGCAAGATACGCAATGCGCCACCACACCCGTTACAAAAATTAGCATTGGCCGCCCGGCTTCCAATACGTTCAGGGACACAAACTTACACGGGTACTTTTGCGGGGAGAGGGGCAGAACGTTTAACGTTTTTCGTTTAACGTTCTGCGTTTTAAACAAAAAACGCCCAAAACAGTGAACGATAAACGGTAAACGCAAAACGCACTACCGGCATCCGGCAAACGAGGGGTTGTCAATATAGAATACCGAAAACTGGGCAAAAGAGCGGTTCTTTTCGACATAGACGCGGAAATCGGCGGCGTTGCGGTCGTCGGTAATGTACCAGACACCGGGGCGGTCGGCGTACAGGGCGTTGTCTTCGCGGAACACGTTCACGCGGGCCATGTGTTCGTTTTCCTCCACAAACACCCGCACGTCTGCAAACGCCCGGTCGGTTTCAATGAACACAATTCCGAACACGCGGCACGGGTCGAGCAGCGGCTTCTGGGCTGGCCGCGCCGACACGAAAACCACGGAAGCAAACAAAACCAAGCAACGGATGGCAAGAGTATTCATAGCGAACTTGAAAAAGCGTTTTAGGCAAAAAACGCCCAAAACGCAGGCGTATTGTGAACGGCAGGTTATTCCTCCTCTTCGGCGGTGGCAGGCGGGATGTTCAGGCCGGAAATCAGGGCATCCATTTTGGCGGCGTATTCGGCCGTGTCGTCGAGCAGGAACACCAGTTCGGGTATGATGCGGGCTTGGTGGCGGATGCGGTTTGCCAAGGCTTGGCGCACGGCTTTTCCGTTGTCTTTCACGTCTTGCAGCGACTTGGCCTTGTCGTCGGTCATCAGGAAACTGAGCATCACCTTTGCCACGCTCAAGTCGGGGCTGACGTGTACGCGGGTCACGGTAATCCACACGTTGCCGAACAGGCTTTTGCTGTCCCGCTGAAAAATCTCGCCCAACTCCTTCTGAATCAGCCGGGCGAATTTGTGTTGTCTTTTGCTCTCCATCTTGCAAAAATAGGGAAAAGCGAAAGGTGAAAAGCGTTTTGGGCAAAAAACGCTTCTTTTGTCAGAACCTTGATTCGTAGGATTATAGGATTGTCTTGATTGAAAGCCGGATAGTCAGGGCAATCCTTGAATCCTACGAATCAAAGTTCTGACAAACAGCCGTTTTGAGCAAAATTTGCTCAAAACGGAAAACCGTAAACAGCAAACTGAAGACCTCAAACAGAAACCGCCTGCCAAGTTCCGTCCAACAACACGTGTACGTTTTGGTAGCCGATTTCCCGCAGCATTTGGGCCGTTTGGGCAAAAAAACCGGAAATTTCGCGGGGATGGTGGGCATCGGAACTGAGCGTCACCGGAATGCCGAGACGGTGGGCTTGCGCCAACGCCCAGTGGCCGGGATACGTTTCGTCGGCGCGTTTCTTGTACAGGCCACGGGTGTTTACTTCCAGTATCAAACCCGCTTTTGCCACGGCTTGAAGCGTTTCGAGTACGGCGGCCTGGTACCAGTCGGCGTTTTCATCGAAGAGCGGCGTGTGGCGGTTCTGCATCTTGATTTTGTCCAAGTGCCCCACCACGTCGGGCGGTTCCTCGGCAATCATCCGCCTGATTTGCTCGTAATACACCTCCACCGCCCGCCGGATGTTGTTGCCGTGGATTTCACGCAGGCCGCGCAGAAACAACTCGTGCGGGCCGTCGATTTCCCAACCCGTTCCGTCGGCAAACCGCCCGACGAAGTGCACCGAACCCACGCAGTAATCCAAACCAATGTCTTGGAACAACGGGTTGCGCGGCCCGGTAACGCCCGCAATGTAGTCTATCTCCAAGCCAGCGTACAGTTGCAACTCGCCTTGGTAACGTTGCTTCGCTTTCTGCACTTCGGCCATGTAGCGGGGCAGTGCGTCGGGCTTCATGCTCCACTGGCACGGAAACGGCAACGGGGCGTGGGAGGAAAATCCGTATGCCGCAAAACCTTGGCGACGGGCCTCGGCGGCGTAGTGGCCGGGCGGATATTTGCCGTCGCAGAAATAGGTGTGGCTGTGGTAGTTGGCCCAAGGCATGGGAGCAGATCAGAAGTCAGAACACAGGGCGTTTTGGGCAAAAATCGCCTAAAACGCCAGTCGAGACAAGGAAAGCCTTGTCTCGACTATTATGCTGCGACAAAAATATAAAACTCAAGTCTTGAACCGTGTTCAAAAGCGTCTCAGGCCCGCGCCTTCACGGTCATGTCGAGCAGCCATTTGCGCAGCGGTTGCGAAGGGGGCGGCATCAGGCTGATGCTATAGGCAGCCCAGGTTCGCGAATCTAACCATCCTTTTCCCATTGCCTGTAAAAAATACTGGCGAGCTTCGCGGACGCGTTTCAACTTCATCAACGCAATGCCTGCAGACGTGCAAGCATGTTGCCACCGGTGCATTACGTGTTCGCGCAGTTCTTCCGACAGCACTTTGTTTTCTTCGTCTTCCTTCAATATCTGCCCGTAACAAGCCATTTGGAAAACGGCGGCGTTCATCTTGTCCTTCAAAGTTGGCACCTTGCCCGTGTCGCTTTGGCCATGAATCCGGTAGAAAGTCAGCTTTTCGTTTAGAAAATAGGCTTCCATGCCTGTGCTGGCCATTTTGTAGGACAAATAAACATCCCACATAGGCCCTATGTGTTCGGGAACGGCGTGCCAATCAATGGCTTCGCGACGAATTACGGCCGACGAAGCGGGCTGGATGGCCAGTTTTCGCAACGCCAACTCCATGAACGGTTGATACAACCCGGAACGCAGGTTTGTCCGCCCGATGGCGGTGTTGTAATGTTGCGTGCGAGCCTCGCTTACCTGAGAATTCTCGTCAATAATCCACTGGCTGCAGAAAGCCACAATCAGTTCGGAGTCTGCTTCCAGCAACGGCACAAGCTTTTCCAGAAAATCCTTCTCCCAGATGTCGTCGTCGTGCAGGCTGGCTACGTATTTGCCCTTTGCGTTGCGGAAACCATACATGTGGTTGCCGAACATGGTAAGCGGTGTCTCGTGGCGAACAAAGCGGATGCGCGGGTCGTCGAATTCTTGGACAACAGACAGTGCCGATTGCGGGCTGGCGTTGTCCGAGACGATGATTTCAATGTTGCGGTATGTCTGTTTTACAGCACTTTCCAACGCCTGCCGCAAATAATCGGGGCGGTTATAGGTTGGCACAGTGACGCTTACCAACGGCTCTACCTGGGTACCAATTCTATGCATAAACTGAAGGGTATTGAGTACTTGGCAATTAGTAGTTAGCTCTTAGCCTGAAAATATAACCTATTGATTTTCAATCACTTGCCACGTGTTTCAGGCGCAAAAATAGATAAAACTATTTGTGAACACATGCCTAAGTGGTCAGCAGTCAATTCAAAAAAAATACAAATAACTGAAAATCAAATGTTTAAGACGATTTTCGCGCGTCAAGAATAATGCAAGCCGATTTCTGCCGGGCAATTACAAAATACACGTTTATTCTCGGATTGCTGCGTATCTTTTTCGCTCACGGCTCAAGACCAGTCACTTGCAACTTGTCGTTTACGGCAGACGCGTATCTTTCAGCACTAACACAGTTATGAAATATCAATTTCAGTTGTCTAAAGCCGTTTTGCGCCGCTGTCGCGTGGTTTCGGGTTCAAAGGAACAAAAAACCAACAATGGCAACAATAAGTTACCTGTAAATCAGCGAATTAATATCAAAAAAACTTGTCCGCACACACCTTTTTTCGCCTTTTGTAAAGATACGCAAGGAAGACGGGAATCGGCAAACCAAAATGCCGGAATGGTCAATGTTGCTTGTATGTTTTTCGAGCAAAATGGTGTTTTGACCCCATGAAATGGCATTTTGAACCCATGAATAATCAGACAATGGTTATCTGATACCGAAGCCAAAGCGGCGAAGACGCTTCTTGATTTTCTTGCGCCAGTCGGTGCGCAGACGCGTGGCGTGGTAGCGGTTGTCCGCAACAGCATCGCGCAGGACAAACGGCGGGTGCCGCAGCGGGAACGCGAGTTCGGAGCTTTGTTGTGTGGCAAACGCTATCTGTTCAAACGTGTGCGTGGCATCTGCCCCGAATCCGATATTCTGCACAAGGCTTTTGTGCGGCACCACCGACAA
>JALOMD010000398.1 GCA_025455595.1 Cytophagales bacterium
CAGAAACTACGCCTACGACATTTACATTGACACCAGGGACGCGCCGAACACCCGCGACTACTACCGCTGGACGGCCTACTCCTACCACCTGCATCGTTCCACTGGCGTGCCTTGCTCACCTATAGGACCGGCGTTGTGCTTCATCGCCTGCTGGTATCCGACGTATTCCCGGAACGTGAACATCTTCTCGGACGCGGCCACCAACGGCCAGACGCTGCGAAAACGGTTTGTGCTGCGTTCGCCGGTCTATTATTTGGGCAACCACCTGGTGGAAGTGAGCCAGCACTCGATGGGCCGCGAGGCCTTTCAGTTCTGGAGGCTCTACCAAGAGCAGGCCGACCGCACCGGCTCGATCTTCGACCCGCTGCCCGCCTCCATCGAAGGCAACATTTCTAATCTTAACGACCCCGATGACATTGCTCTCGGTTTTTTTGCGGCTTCAGGGGTGGCAAGGCGCAAATATGTGGTATCCGGCGACGAAACCTTCGACCCCAAGATCGTGTACTACATAGACAGCCTGCGTACTTATCCCAAGGGGAATTGCCTGAACGCTTTTCCTGGTTCCACACTGGAGCGGCCGCCGGGATGGTGACTTGCGAGCCGTACGAGTTGCCTGGTGGTTTCCTGTCCGTTTATGCTTACTTGCAGCGTTTTAGGCAAAAAACGGCCAAAACGTAGTTTTCGGCGGGCGAAAGTCGCAACTTTGCGCCGCTGAAAAACTTTGCTTACAAACACGCCGATTTGTCACAGAAAAAATAACAAACGTGTAGGCGTTTTGGGCAAATTTTGCAAAAAACCGAACAGATCATTACCGTCTTATGTCGTACCAAATCCAACCAACCGAAACTTCTGATAACACTCGGTGCCAACGAACGAAATCTTCATTTTTGCCGGGACTGCTCCTTGCCATGAGCTTGTTGGGCGTGTCGTCTTGTGTCAAGAAGGCTGGCGACAAGCCTTTGTTCGAGCAATTGGATTCCACTCAGACCTTTGTTACTTTCAGCAATCGGCTGCCCGATCTTGACGAGAAGCTTAACATTCTCGACTATCTCTACTACTACAACGGCGGCGGCGTGGCGGCGGGCGACATCAACAATGACGGTCTCGCTGACTTGTTCTTTGTGTCTAACAAAGGCAAAAACAAACTCTACCTCAATAAAGGCAATTTTAAGTTCGAAGACATTTCTCAAAAGGCTGGTGTTGAAGGCTTCGCCGATTGGAAAACCGGCGTGACCATGGCCGACGTAAACGGCGACGGCCTGCTGGATATTTACGTGTGTGCTGTAGGAAATTACAAAGGCTTGGAAGGCTCCAATGAGTTGTACATCAACAACGGCGGCCTCACTTTCACTGAAAAAGCCGCTGATTACGGATTGGATTTCACGGGGTTTGCCACTCAAGCCGCCTTCTTTGATTACGACAAAGACGGTGACTTGGATATGTACCTGCTCACCCACGCCGTACACACGGCCCGCAGTTATGAATACGTTTCCACGCGCAATCTGAAACATAACGAAGCCGGCGATTACCTATTCGAAAACCAAACAAGCCCTGAAGGAGGAACTAAACCCGAAACCAGAAATCCGAAATCCGAAACCAAGGGGGCTGCGTTTGTGGATGTCAGCCAGAAAGCAGGCATTTACCAAGCTGCGATGGGCTACGGATTGGGCATTACAGTAGCCGATCTTAACAATGACGGATGGGACGATATTTACGTGGCCAATGATTTTCATGAGGACGACTACTGCTACATCAATAACAAAAACGGCACTTTTACCGAATCTGTCAAAGAACGTTTCAGGCACCTGAGTCGCTACTCAATGGGATGCGACATTGCGGACGTGAACAACGACGGCTATTTGGATGTGATGACGCTGGATATGTACCCGGCGGATGAATCGATTGAGAAATCTTCGATGGGCGAAGATCCGCTCGATATTTTTATCAAGAAACTGGAGTTTGGCTATCACAACCAGTACAGCCGTAACTGCCTGCAAATTAACTTGTCCGGTAAGAAATTCGTGGATGTGGGCGCAATGGCGGGCGTATCGGCCACGGACTGGAGTTGGTCACCGTTGCTGGCTGACTTTGATAATGACGGCATCAAGGATTTGTTCGTGGCCAACGGCATCGTGAAGCGTCCTAATGATCTGGACTACCTCAAATATTTGTACACCGACTCGGTGAAATACGCGATGATGAACGGCATGAGGCAGCATGACAAAACGGCAATTGCCAACATGCCTTCAGGTAAAATACACAACTTCTTGTTTCGCGGCACTCCGAACTTGGAATTTGAAGATGAATCCGCCGATTGGGGCATGGACGAACCCAGCATTTCCAACGGAGCCACCTACGCCGACTTGGACAATGACGGCGATTTGGATTTGGTAACCAACAACATCAACGAACCGGCCGGTATTTATGAAAATCAAGTCAGAGGGCAGAAGTCAGAGGCTGAAACCGAAACTTCGGCATCTAATTTTTTGAAAATCAGACTGCAAGGTGAGAAACCGAATACGTTTGGCGTGGGAGCAAAGGTCGTGCTCAAACACAAAGGCAAGCTACAAGTACAGCAACTGATGCCCACACGGGGTTTTCTCTCCTCTGTTGAGCCGGTGCTGACTTTCGGCCTTGGAAAAGATACTGTTCTGGATAGTTTGGTCGTGGTTTGGGGGAACCTGAAAGCGGAAGTCAAGACACATGTAAAAGCCAATCAAACATTGGTCTTGAAGCAGCCTGACGCAACGCTGGACGGTCAGACTTTTTTTCGGCAGAACACCCAGCCGCTGTTTGAAGATGTGACCCAACAAACGGCCGTGAGCTATCGCCACCGCGAAAATCCTTATTACGATTTTTATCGTGAAAGCCTGATGCCATTTCTCGTTTCCACCGAAGGCCCCAAAATCGCGGTGGGCGATGTGAACGGCGACGGTTTGGAGGATTTTTACGTAGGTGGAGCCAAGTGGCAGGCTGGCGGACTATTCATTCAACAAGCCCCCTCCTTGGGAGGGGGTTGGGGGAGGCTTCCGGTGCCAGCTTTCCAAGCCGATTCCACTTATGAAGACATTGATGCCACATTCTTCGATGCCGATGGCGACAAGGATTTGGATTTGTACGTGGTCAGCGGCGGCAACGAGTTTTATGGCAAAATGCCCGAACAATTCGACCGCTTGTACTTCAACGACGGCAAAGGCAATTTCACGCGCGGCACCAACAATTTGCCGCCGATGTACACCAACAAATCATGCGTGAAGCCGTGCGACTACGACAAAGACGGTGACCTGGATTTGTTTGTTGGCGGCCGGGTGGTGGGTTACGCTTATGGCACAATCCCGGAGTCATACTTGCTGCAAAACGATGGAAAAGGTGTGTTTAGAGATGTTACCAAAATAGTATCTCCCGAACTGTCGAAACCCGGCATGGTGACCGATGCCGTTTGGGCGGATGTGGACAAAGACAACGACTCGGATTTGATAGTGGTTGGCGACTGGATGCCGATTACCGTTTTTGAAAATCAGAACGGGAAGTTTGCTGCGTTGCCGTCCCCATTTATCATTGAGAACGGACAAGCGGAAAACGGTAAACGCCAGACAGTAAACGGCCTTTGGCAATCTGTAGCTACAGCCGATTTTGATAAAGACGGCGACATGGACTTTGTGGTGGGCAACTTGGGAACAAACACCAAACTTCGCAAAAGCGGTGCGAATTCGGTGCTGAAAATGTATGTCAAGGATATTGACCGCAACGAAAGCATCGAGCAAATCGTGGCCTATAACCGTGGCGACGAGTGGTTCACGGTGGCGTTCAAGGACGAACTGGGCAAACAAATGCCCGGCATCATCAATCGGAAATTCACCGATTACAAAACTTTCGCCGGAAAGCCGCTCAGTCAGATTCTCTCTGACAAAGATTTGGACAGTGCCGAAGTGCGTGAAGTCAATATTTTTGAAAGCGTTTACGTAGAAAACTTAGGCAACAAACAATTCAAAATCAGAGCGTTGCCTTGGGAAGCGCAGTGGTCGAAAACATTTGCGTTTCACGTAGAAGATATCAATCGTGACGGCAGTCTGGATGTGTTACTGGGTGGCAATTTTCATGGCGTGAGCATGTACCAAGGCCGCTACGATGCTAGCTACGGTCTGCTGCTGGCGGGCAACGGCAAAGGCGGTTTTCGTTCCGTACTTCCAACCGATTGCGGCTTTTTATTGGAAGGCGAGGTGCGCGACATCAAGAAAATCAAAACGGCCCAAGGTGAGTTGTATCTGGTGGCCCGCAACAACATGCCGTTGCAAATGCTGCGGCGTTCAGCTTCAGGTGGTTCCGGCAATCCGCAGCCATTGTAGATTTGCGCATGATTA
>JALOMD010000399.1 GCA_025455595.1 Cytophagales bacterium
AAAGGCGCAGAGACTTTCGCAAAGAACGCAAAGAATTAAGGTTAGGAAACAGTCGTTAGTGGTTAGTCGTCGGTGGACGGTAAGTTTTTGGCAAAAAACACTTAAAACGCAAGCCTGTTGTTTCGACGTTCGGCTGTTCAGGTCATCCCGCAAGGCAGGATGACCTGCGTACCATAGGCGATTTGGGCAAAAAACGCCCAAATCGCCCGCCTGCCGGACGGGCAGGAAAATCCCGCAACTGCCTGTCCCGGCGTGTCGGGAGCGGGAATGCTCTGACCTCTGACTTCTGAACTCTGACCTAAAATTCGTGCTTCGGTTTCACTGGTCTAACATAATCCGAAACGTGGTTCCCTTGCCCGGCTCCGACGACTTGACGAAAATCTTGCCGCCGTGGTAGTTTTCAATGATACGCTTGGCCAGCGTGAGGCCCAGCCCCCAGCCGCGTTTCTTGGTGCTGAATCCCGGCTCGAACACTTTCTTGAGGTTGCCTTTTGCAATGCCTTTGCCCGTGTCCGACACGTCAATCACCCACTTTTTGGTTTGGTGCCGCAGGCTGATGTTCACCTCACCGCTGCCGCCGCTCATGGCATCCACGGCGTTTTTGCAGAGGTTTTCAATCACCCACTCGAACAGGTGCCGGTTGATACGGGCCGGGGCCGGGTCGGGCGAGGCCGGATCAAGGGTGAGGCGCACTTTGGTCGAAATCCGCTTTTGCAGGTACTGTATGATGTTGTGCAGAATCTCGTGCAGGTTTTCCTCCGTCAGCGTGGGCACCGAGCCGATGTTCGAGAAACGGGCCGTAATCATCTGCAGTTTCTGGATGTCTTTCTCCAGTTCGGGCAGCGCGTCGTGGTGCGTGAAAGCCTCGTCCGACCGGAAATACTCGATCCACGCCATCAGCGACGAAATGGGCGTGCCCAACTGGTGGGCCGTTTCCTTGGCCAGCCCCACCCACACGCGGTTCTGCTCGGCCCGCCGCGACGCACTGAACGCCAAGTAAGTGAGCACGATGAACACGGCAATGACGCTCAGTTGCACATACGGATAATACTGGAGTTGGAACAGCACGTCGGAGTTGCGGTAGTAGATGCGCTGCTCCAAGCCCGCCGCCTTGATTTGGATGGGCGGGTGCTGTTCTTTCATCAAGGCCAGTTCGTCCATCAGGATTTCGCGTTTCTCGTCGTCGCTGGCCTTGGTGGGAAAACTAATGTTGATGGACGACGCTTCGGGCGACGAATACGGCTGGTCGCGGTTGTCGGTCACGATGGCCGGAATCATGTCGTTGCGCTTGATGATTTGCTCGGTGATGAAGTTGATGCCCACGCCTTCGTCGTTGTCGCTGGCCGTGCTGGTGATGATTTCCAGTGCCTTGGCGTAGAGTTCAATCTCCTGCCGCTCGTGTTCGGCCAGTTTGGAAACAATGGTGTTGGTGTACCAAACCGAAATGCCGCCGATGAGCAGGGCCACCAGCACGGCAATGATTTTGGTCTGCGATTTGTCGTCGTAAAGGTTTAGCAGAAAGCTGTTTTTCATGTCGGCTCAACGGCGTTTTCCGCCATACAACGTGGTAAATACGTTTTTCGTTTATCGTTTTCAGTTTAACGTTTACCGTTTTGGGCGTTTTTTGCCCAAAACGCCCAAAACCATGAACCGAAAACTGCAAACTGAAAACCGTGAACCGACAGTTGTTTAGATAGATTCTAAATTGTACGCAAGAATGACATATATCAGCATTCGGGCTGAGAAACCGCTTTTAGGTTGGACTATTTCGCCGTAATTTTGCAAAGAAATCAAGTACACCACTGGCACAATGCATCAGAATTTCAAAGCCCTCAGCATTTCGCACCGTACCGCACCGATTGAAATCAGGGAAAGAGTGGCGTTGGACGAGCAAGGTTGCAAGACCTTCCTGTTCCAAGCCCGCGAGGTATTGGGCATTGGCGAAATGCTGGTTCTTTCAACCTGCAACCGCACTGAAATCTACTACACCAGCACCGAAGACCGCACGGACGACATCATCCGGCTGCTCGGTGTGCAGAAAGGCATAGACACCCACGCTTTCCGCTCCTACTTCGCATCGTTCACCGACCACACCGAGGCCGTCCGGCGACTGTTCGAGGTCTCGTTGGGGCTGCATTCGCAAGTGGTCGGCGACTTGCAAATCGTCAACCAAGCCAAGCAAGCCTACCAATGGACGGCCGACGTGAACATGGCCGGGCCGTTTTTGCACCGGCTCATGCACGCCATTTTCTTCGCCAACAAACGCGTGGTGCAGGAAACCAGTTTCCGCGACGGAGCCGCTTCGGTTTCGTACGCCGCCGCCGAACTGCTCGAAGACCTCACCGCCGCATTGGTGCGTCCCCGCGTGCTGGTGGTGGGCCTCGGCGAAATCGGCACCGATGTGTGCCGCAATTTGGCCGGAAACAAGCGGTTTGACGTGACGCTGGCCAACCGCACCCACATCAAGGCCACTGAATTGGCCGGAGAACTGGGCTTCGGCGTGCTGCCGTTTGCCGAAGCAGCCGAACAGATGGGCCAATACGACGTAATCATTAGCTCAGTGGCCCGCTCCGAGGCGTTCGTGACGCAAGCGATGGTGCAGGACTGGAACATCCTTTCCTACAAGTTCCTGATTGACTTGGCCGTGCCGCGCAGCATCGAAAGCCAAGTGGAACAAATGCCCGGCGTGGTGCTGTACAACATTGACGAAATCCAAAGCCGGGCCAACGAAGCCCTGAAAAAACGCCTCGCCGCTGTGCCGCACGTGCAGCAGATCGTCACCGAGGCATTGGTTGATTTCAGCGACTGGTCGCGCGAGATGGTGGTGTCGCCGACGATCAACAAACTCAAGAACGCATTGGAGCAAATCAGGCAGGAAGAACTGGCCCGTCACCTGAAAGGGCTGCCCGCCGACGAAGCCGAACGCATCGAGGCCATTACCAAAGGCATCATGCAGAAAATCATCAAACTGCCGGTGCTGCAACTCAAAGCCGCCTGCAAACGCGGCGAAGCCGAAACACTGGTGGACGTGCTGAACGATTTGTTCAATTTGGAGGCGCAACCTGCCAAAAGCCCGGAAGCATAACTCCTGCGAATTTGCGAAAAAACGCCCAAAACGGCTCCGATTTGTCGGGGCCGTTTTTGTTTTCGGTCGTATCTGTGTTGAAAAGTCTTGGGTCGTCGTGTCGCTCAAACCGACGACCGCAAAGCAACTTCTTTTGTTTTGGAACTGTCTGACCGGCGGTTGCGCAGAGTTTGCTTCAAAAAAACATCCGCTTTGTTTTGGAACATTCATTCCATAATGATACGTTTGCAACCGGAACGATTGTTCCAAAATAATCTCATTCTATTAAAAACACGTTTTATGAGCAAGCTACAAGGCAAAGTGGCCGTCATCACCGGCGGCACCAGCGGCATCGGCAAGGCAACCGCCCAGGAGTTCATCCGCGAAGGGGCCAAGGTGATCATCACCGGGCGCAACCAGACCACCGTGGCCGAAACCGTGAAAGAACTCGGTGCCAACGCCTACGGCATCGTGTCGGATGCGGCCAAGATGACCGACATCCGCCAACTGGCCGGGCACGTAAAGGCCATAGCACCAACAATTGACATCATCTTTGCCAATGCAGGTTACGGAAAATTCGCCCCGGTCGAGTTCGTCGACGAAGCCCATTTCGATGAGCAGTTCAACGTTTTGGTCAAAGGAACGTACTTCACCGTCCAACAACTGCTGCCACTGCTCTCCGACAGCGGTTCGATTGTCCTTAACACATCAGTTGTCACCGAAGTCGGCATGCAAGGTGCTTCCGTTTACTCGGCAGCCAAGGCGGCCGTACAGTCCCTGACCAAGACGTTTGCCGCAGAACTGGCCGGGCGTGGGATTAGAGTCAACGCCGTAAGCCCAGGGCCTATCCAAACGGCTTTCTTCGACAAGACCGGCCTTACCGAAGAACAAATTCATGGTTTCGCTTCCAATGTGTTGTCCAAGGTGCCGTTAAACCGATTCGGACAGCCGACGGAAATTGCCAAAGCCGTTGTTTTCTTGGCTTCCGGCGATGCCTCGTACATGCACGGAACGGAAATGTTCGTGGACGGCGGCATGGTACAGATTTAATGACTCCTGTTTTTTTGCACTGTTTTGGAATAATTGTTCCAAAAATCTAATTTTGCCGACGAAGCGTGTTCGTCGGCAAAATTTTTTTATGACATGGCAAGAACCAAACAATTCGAAGAGGAGGAAATCGTGGAGAAATCCATGCAACTGTTTTGGTGCAAGGGCTACAACGCCACGTCGGTGCAGGACTTGGTGGAAAACCTGGGCATCAACCGGGCCAGCATGTACGACACCTTTACGGACAAGC
>JALOMD010000400.1 GCA_025455595.1 Cytophagales bacterium
TCACTTTTCATAAGTAGCTGATTCAGAGGCGTTTTGTCGAAAAGGGAGACACTCAGAATTTGTAATATTTCATACATGGAATGTAGAGTGCCCAACTGTTTCTTCAAAATGGCAACCAACATATAATTACAGACAGCAATCCAGACTTGGGTACATACCGCGTTTTCGGACTGACCCCAGAAGGCCAGTATCTGCAAATGTTGTTTGATCCATTTGAAGAACAACTCGATTTTCCATCGGTTTTTGTACAGTGCCGCCACTGTGCGTGCTTCCACTTCAAAATTGTTAGTCAGGAAAAGAAAGGTTTTCCCCACCTGTCGGTCGTGATATTTAACCAAGCGCAGTTTATCGGGGTACTGCTGGCTGGATTTGCGATTGCTGAACCTGATAGTCTGGTCAAACTTGATGCCTTCTGTCTTCGGATGCGAATACAAACGGTAAAAACGGGTGTTGGATTTGGCTCGGATGACAAAAAAAGCCCCCTTGCGGTGAAGGTTGTACAAGCGTGAAAAATCCAAGTAGCCCTTGTCGAAAATGTAAAAAGCATGGGCTTCCACCGGCGACAAATCCAGCGCATTGACCTCGTGTTCTTTTCCGTCCGAAATATGAACGAAAGTGGGTATGCTGCATTTGAGGTCGATTTGGGTGTGAAGTCTGACGGCGGCTTTGTTTTGGCGGAAAGGTGCCCACCGAAACAAAGACAGGCACAAATCAATGGTGGTGGCGTCAACGGCGTAAATGTTGTTTTTCAGGTTCAACTCGGTCGCATCCGTTTCTTTGTAAACGGCCCTGCCTTTGGCAATCAAGTGCAGGGCCAAATCCCGATAGATGCGACAGTCGCGTTTTTCGTTGGCTTCTGCCAAGTTGGAACGACTCACGCCTTGGCTGATGCCCAAGCGATGGAGTTTGCCGGCGTGGCTTTGCAGACAAAGCACCGTGTCGCGCAGACTCTCTTTCTTGGCTAACTGGCCGAAGCTCATGCACAGAAACTGGTGCCAACACGAAAAAGTGCGAACCCGGTGGTTGCCTTGGTAGGCTTGCACATGACGATTGAACTCATTGGCATCAACCATATCCATCAGTTGGGAGAAAACGTAGCGTCCTTTGTTCATGGCAAAGGAGCAAAAGTCCCCCAAATGGGATTCAATTCAAATCGTTTAAACCAAAAGACCTTGCAAAAGCCTGAAAGTCAATAACTTGCCACAGCTCCGAATTCTTTAACCGGACACTACTGACTTGAAAACAAAAATCATCAGGTTCAACGTTGATATTGCTTGCCAATAAACGGGTTGTCAGAATATTTAGGACTTACGCAAAAGCCATGGTGATAGAGGGTTTTTTGAGTTGTTGAATCATGTAATTGTCCAACAGGGATTGCTTGAGTTGGTAGATGCTCGTTTGTGCCTGGTGTGCCAAAGCGTTCAGCCGCACCCAGACCAAAACGGCGCAGGCGATGTGATTGCGCTGGATGCGAGCCTTGCGGCACTGGCATTTGTCAATGCCGGTGGTCTGCTTGAGTTCCCGGTGGGCCTGCTCAATTTTCCAGCGAACCTTGCACGCCTGTTGGGCAAGGCCGGCGGTGGGTTGAGCCACGGGTGGCAAGCCGGCCGCCGCCTGTCGGGTGGCGATGCGCTGGGCGTTGGTCACCACGTAATCCGTCCGTTCGGTCGAGAACGGCAAGCGGAACAGGCACAGGTAGTAGTCTTTGGGAAAGTCTTTGACATGGACGCGTTTGCCTTCCGATTCTTCGGTCTGTGACCAGGCCAGGGTGCTGGCCGGAAGGTGGGTTTTGCTTTCGGGTTGGTCACACACCAAGCGGTTGGATTTGACAGGGCCGTAGAAAACCTTGTCGGCATCATCAATCCGGGGCATCAAGGCTCGGGAAGTGTACCAACTGTCCATCAACACGGTGGCAAAAGGCAAGGGTGAACCGCCCGGCAGTTTCTTGTCTGAAAGGGCATGAGCCAGCATGTCCGAAACGTGGTCGTTTTTGGTCTTTCGGTCAGTGTCCGGGTCATAGATGCGAAAATCAATGACCCAGAACCGACCCAGTTTGGGATTGACGTACACGCAAGTCACTACGCCGATGCCTTTGATCACACGGCCTTCGTTACCCGACCACTGTTTGCGAACCAGTTCGATTTTGAACGAATGGTCTTTGTCCAAGACCGTGTCATCGAACAGCAAGTAACCCTCCGGGTCGGCGATGATCTCGCCTTTGACATTGTCCCAGACCAGACTCGGCTTGAGTTGCTCTTTTGCCAGGTAGCGGTTGAGCCGGTCATGGACATACTTGTGCGAGTGGTCGGCGAAGTAGGTCAAAGTGTAGTTGACCTGGCTCGAAAGCAGGAACTGGCAATAATCCAATCGGGTCACACTCATGCGATTTTTATTGTAAATTAGTCTTTTCTCACAGTCTTTGCGTAAGTCCTAATATTAAAATCAAATACTTTTCGATTTTCATTCTTGACGATTATCATGTTCAAGCACTCAAATTTATTAATCACTCATTGTAAATAAGTCTATTTTTTATTTCTACCTGCCCTGCTATAATATATCCCCCCATGCCAACAGACGGATCTAATATTATTATTTGATAATTTTGTATTTTTATCAAATTCATGCCATATTCTCCTATCCCATACTCATCAATCACAGAAAAAGGCATAGTTAGTTTATCGAATATTCGCATATCGAATAGAATGTTTTGCACTTCAAATGGCGATAGTTCCCAATGAATTGCGTCCACCGCAATCATCTCATAATGGACACCAGTGGGTGCAACTATTCCTAAAGTAAGTACTGAATGTGAAGTTTTGAATTCTATTTTGACTACAGCAGAATCGTGAAAATCAAGGTTTTTCATAAAAAGTACTTATTAAGCTGTTTTTATTCTCCGGGTTTTAATGGTCTACCAGTACCTCTTACTGGGTTAGGCGCTAGGGGTGAAGGATAATGCCAATCATGTATATGTGGGTCTCCTGCTCCATGATCGTGACCATAATCTTTATCTTTGAATGGTTTACCATCTGGATCATACCATCTTTCCTGCTGAAGACTACCATTTTGTGGATTCCTTCTTTCCAGTTTCCCTCCGGGTGGGCCTAAATCACTTGGACTCTTGCCTTCAGGTAGTCGATTCTTTGGCTTTCTGGAGAGGCGGAACGCCTTGTCCATCAGATTTTCCAATCCGTTGGCTAATGTGGAGGCCCCGTGGGCGGCGATGGCCGCTCCCCCGGCGACAACCACTCCCCCGGGCACGGTAATGGTTCCCCCCGACGGCAAGACCAGCGCCGCCGTGCCGGCTGCTCCTCCCGCAGCGATGCCCATCCCTTGCAAGAACTGGTAAGCGCCTTGCGCGATTGAAACAAGGTCTCCCGCTGCCTGCCCGTAGCTGAACGCATCGCTGACGTACTCCTTTTGGCGGGGATGCCAGCTGATGTCGGTGAAGGCAATGGTGGTGTTGTTGCTCAGGTGGGCGTTGGCGAAGCCCCCGACGAAATCGTAGACCGCACGCATCGCCCCTGCTGCCGGTGCGGCGGCTGCGGTGAGGCGGGTAGCGGTGACGACCACCTCGAAGCCGCCCGAACCAGCTCCGCTGACGATGCTGACCGTCGTCTTGATCGGGTCGGTCCACCCCCCGTCCGGATCCACCTGATTAGCCCAATCATTGCCCATTGCCAAGTAGGGCGAATCGTACTGCCCGTACGGGTCAGGACTCAGCCATCGGCCAATGACCGGGTCGTACATGCGTAACTCAAAGCTGTTCCACTCAGTTTCCTTGTCCTTCTCGGCGTACTGACCCTAGTAGCCATGACGGTAACGCAACTCCCCGCCTGCTCGGGCTACGCCCCCGATGGCGTAGTAGTCACTGTATTCCAGCACCTCGGCTTTGGCCTGCACCTTGGTTTGGGCGATCACCGCCCGCACGTTGCCCAAGTGGTCGCTTAGCTCATACACATATTTGTCCTCTTGGGTGCGATAGACCCCGATCCGGCCGCTGTCGCTCAAACGTATTTCTTCCTGCGCAATGCTGTCGGCGGCGCGTTTTGGCCGTTTTTTGCCCAAAACGCAAAAGCCCCGCCTGTGGGCAGGGCTTCTACTTGTCTGTAACTTGCCTTATGTGCGGCCGGTGAACTACGAGTTTGCGTCATGTCTCGTTACAGGTTGGAAACTTGCGGCAGGCTCAACAGTTTTGGCAAAAACTGCCCGGAACGGTTGGGTTGTTAGCGGCAATAACAACGGGAGAGAATTCTGAATATTGCAGCAAGATTGTTAAGAATACATGAAACTTCTGCTTTGAAGACTTTTCTAAATTTTAGTTGGATATGTAAGCTTTCCCCAATCCGCCGCAAGTT
>JALOMD010000766.1 GCA_025455595.1 Cytophagales bacterium
CCGTCCGCTGCCAAGCCAGTTCTGCCGCTGCTTTGTCGTAGCGGGGCGTGGTGTCGTTGTGGAAGCCGTGGTTGGTGTTGGCATACACATAAGCCGTGTGCACTTTGTTGTTTGCTTTCAAAGCCGCTTCGTACGCAGGCCAGCCTTCGTTTACGCGGATGTCGAGTTCGGCGTAGTGTAGGAGCAACGGAGCCTGTATTTTCGGGACATCTTCACTCGGCGGCTGGCCGCCGTAAAACGGAACGGCCGCCGCCGAACCGGGGATGCGCACGGCCATCATGTTAGCCACCCAACCGCCGAAGCAAAAGCCCACCACGCCCACTTTGCCGTTGCAGTTTTTATGATCTTTCAGAAAACCATACGCTGCCATGAAATCCTCCAGCATTTCGTTTCGGTCGCGTTTGCTTTGCAAGGCGCGGCCTTCGTCGTCGTTGCCCGGATAGCCGCCCAGCGGAGTCAGCGCATCCGGTGCCAGCCCAACGCGGCGCGGCGGGCCACGTCTTCGATGTGCGGGTTCAGTCCCCGGTTTTCGTGTATCACCACAATGCCGCCGCGTTTCTTTTTCCCGTTCGTCGGCACAGACAGCAACGCCTTGATGGTTCCGCCGCCTTTGGGCGACGGGTAAGTGACGTACTCGGATTTCAGGCGCGGATCATCCGCTTTGATCTGGACGGCACCTTTGTAGTCGGGCATCAGAAAACTCATCAGCGAGGTCACCGTCAGCCCGCCCACGGCATAAGCGGACAATTTTTGCACAAATTCGCGTCTGTCCACGCGGTTGTGTGCGTAGTCGTCGTACAAATCAAACACTTCCTGTTTGACATCTTCTTTTTTGATTTCTTTCATGAGTAGAAATATACATAAAAATGAAAAACGCACTTGCTCGTAGCACATGCTTTAGCCAGTGTGCCACGCTGGGGTGTAAGAGGTTGTTTAAAATCCGGTTTCGACGGGCGTCCCGACTTGTCGGGATTGCCCAAAACGCCCGTCTGTTGTCTTGGCGTTCGGCCGATTCCGGTCAGACGCACCGCGTGCAGACCTGCCTGTAAAACGCGTTTTGGGCAAAAAACGCCCGAAACGCTTCAGTAGAACAAAATTTTAAACAACCTCTAAAGGCATTGTTCCGTTTTTTGCGTCAGTCCCGCTTCTTTCAGGCATATCATAAGAATCACTGTAAAATCACAGTTCTGACAATAGCGTTTTGGGCAATTTTTGCTTAAAACGGTTTGTTCGTATCTTTATGAGACTTATGCAAAGCCTTTGCAGACTCTTTGCGCAAGTCCTGATTTAGCTTCAAATGAGCGTTCGGGCGATGCGTCATCTTGCTTCCGTTGAGTCCTTCCTTGCCATGAACGCGCCGACAAAAACTCCTTTCGCCCGAAACTGTTGAACTTGCCGGAAATTACTCTGAAAAAATCTCAGAAAATCTGCTCTGTGGTTATTGCCGCTGTTTTCATCCAAATCGCCCGCCACCAATACCCAAAAAGAACGGTGTCCGTCTGACAGGCTGTCTATGCGTGTGGTGACTTCTTTTGTCTTGTTCAAAATCTGCTCTTGTGTCACTACCTCACAGGGCCAGTTGTGGTTGTAAACCGCATTGTAGTAATGAAACGCCGACGCAATGCCGTTGGTGAATACAAACTCGCCACGCTGCCTATTGCGTTCCATAAATGCAATCCCCTTTTTCACCTCGCGCCTTTTCCATCCCCCAAAATGGTCTTCTTGAATCAAGTCAATCACAGGCGGCATAATTAGCAATACAATGACCACATAGGTCGCCGCCTTTGAATAGCGGATTGTGTATTGATAGAACAGGTCGGCCCCGACACCTATGAAAATAATGAAGTGAGGAACCAAGAAAAGCAAGAAACGCTCTGTGAACGGATAGCGATGCAGGCCCGACACAACAAGTGTAATCAAAATGGGCAAGCCGAACAAAGCTAATTTTTGGCGGTCGGTTTTTGCCAACCAAACCATGCCCAAAAAGAAAAAGCACAATCCGACGAACGAAACCTGTAGCATTGCGGGAACCCAAGGGCTTAGGAAGTCCCAGTTCAGATTAAGCGGATAACGAAATGCTGTGTACAAAGATATGCCGTACCATTTCAGATCACCCACTGACCGGGGAGGCAAAGGCGCAAACCCATCAAGCCACATGTTGACGATATCGGCAGACTTTAAGCCGTTGGGATATATTATCAACAAATAATTAGCCGCAAAACTCAACCCCCACACACTGTACACAGCCAAAAAAGGAAAGGCTTTTTTCCATTGTCTTTTCAATAGCAGTTCAAATAGATGAATAACGGCAACGCTGAACAGGACAAAAACAGCCGAATAGGAAAACCAAACCATCAAGGCTCCGGCCAAAGCATAGGACAGCAATTTCAGGCGATTGTCTGTTTGGTGATACCGATAATACAGTATGTACGCAGCAACCGAAGCCAGCACTTCAAGAGAGTACTGCTTCGTTTCTGATGCGTAATAGACAAGGGGAAACCCTGCCGCAAAAATGACAAGGCAAGCAAACGCAACATACTCTGTCAATTGCAACAACTGTAGGAGCCTGTAAAAAAGTACT
>JALOMD010000401.1 GCA_025455595.1 Cytophagales bacterium
GAGGAAACCGTGAAAACCGGCAAGTTGTACAACGGCTCGGACAAGGGGCGCATTTACCGCATTTCACCGAAAAACGGCGGCCCGGCAAAATGGCTGAACACGCTGTCGCTGGGCAAGGTCACCACAGACGAACTGGTTGAGAATCTGGCGAATCCGAACGGCTGGCACCGCCGCACCGCCCAACGCCTGCTGCTCGACCGAATGCCCGCCGACGCAACAGCCTTGCTCGAAAAAACGGCGACGGAAAGCATCTCGCCCGTGGGTCGCGTCCATGCCCTGTGGACGTTGGAAGGCTTGGGCAAAACCAGTCCGGCGGCGTTGCAGGCCAATCTTTCGCACCCGAAGCCGGAGGTTCGCGAAAACACCGTCGAAATCGCCGAAACGCACCTGCAACGCACGCCCGGCCTCGCCGCTGACCTGCTTCGCCTTGAGAACGACCCCGACCCGGCGGTGCGTTTCCAGTTGCTCTGCCTGCTGGTCAAAGACATCGAAAACAAATGGACGCACTACGCCGCCTTGTCGGCACTGGACGTGAATCCGGCGAAAATCTTCCAAAACGCCGTACAAACCCTCGCCGACCGACCGACGGACGGCCGCAAGTTGTTTTTCCAGAACGTAGCCGCCCTCATCAGCCTGACGGGTGACGAAACGAGCATCGCCGACGTAATCCGCACCGCCACGACCACGCCAACTGCACAAACCGGCTGGTGGCAGGCCGCAAGCTTGGAAGGCTTGGCCCTGACGCTGCCCATGACGGGTTTTGAAGCAACACGATTGGCCGATGCAAAAAGCCGTTTGCTCGCCAATGTAACCGCCCAAACCCCGCCCGAATTGCGCAAAGCCTCGCTGAAAATGCTGGCGTTTACGGGTGTGCCAAGCGGCCCGGCGTTGCAAAAGCTGGTCGCGCAAGCCGCCGATGCTGGCACCGAACCCGGTTTCCGGGCCGATGCGTTGGAATTGATTTCCTTTGCCGACACCAAGCCGCCTATGTCGCTGTTCACGCAAAACCTTGATCCGCGCCAACCGACGGCCGTGCAGCAGGCCGCATTGAAAGCCTTGGGCCGCCGTTCGGGCAACGAGCCTTGCCGCGCGGTGCTGGCCAAGTGGCCGAGCCTCACGCCCGCCTTGCGCGAAGAAGCCGTGGAGATGTTCATGCACGACACCGACCGCATGAACCTGCTGCTTGCCGCCGTAGCCGACGGCCGGGTGCAGCGTGGCACCGTAGGCTGGCGGCGCACCGTTTCGCTGATGAACGCCGACGACATGCCCGTGCGCCGACGGGCGAGAGAGGTGTTCGCCGTAACGGACGACCGCAACGAAGTGGTGCAAAAATACCAGTCGGCTCTGACTTTGCCCGGCAATGCGCAACGCGGCTTGGCGGTGTTCGAGCAGTCGTGCGCCACTTGCCACCAAATGAACGGCCGGGGCCGGGCGTTCGGGCCGGACTTGGCTTCGCTGAAAAACCGCACCCCGGCCGCCATCATGACCGACATCCTGAACCCGAACCGCTCCATTGCCGACGGCTACGAGTACTGGACGGCCGAGACTACCGACGGCCGCCAAATTTCGGGCGTGCTGGCCTCGGAAAACGCTTCGGCAATCACCCTGCGCGACTTGTCCGGTAAAGACACGCCCCTTTCCCGCAACGCCATCCGCAAGTTAACCGCTGCGTCCGGTTCGGCGATGCCAGTCGGCCTTGAGAACGCCCTCACCCCGCAGCAGATGGCCGATTTGCTGGCGTTTCTCAAGAAATGACCGGACAGACAATCAACGGTGCGTTTTGGGCAATTTTTGCCTAAAACGCACCGCCACGCAATAATCTTACCGGGGCAGTCCGGCTTTTCTTGACGAGATTTAGCATTCTGAATCAATAACTTACATTTTCGCTCGGCGGAGCCACGCACTTGCCAACGAACCGGAAAAGCACAAGTATTTTCACCTGCCGCCGCATCCGTTCTGCAAGTCCACTTTCGTTTTCTTCATTCAACTTTTTGACAGTCAGCGTTTTGGCAAAAAAATGCCCAAAACGCCTTTTCTGTGCCGTCCGTCCTCAGCCATCCGACCGCCACGCATCGGGCATTGTGCGAGGCCACGGGCAAATCATGCCGCTTTCCACCGAAGCCATACAAGGGTAATTACCCAAATAAAATTTGGTTGGTTAACCAATTTTGCAACGTGAATTTTGCAACCAATCTTCCACTCTTAACTAAAACCCGCCATGAGCGAAATTATTCATTACCAGACCAAGCTTGCCACCATCAAGCACCTGACGACCAAGAAAACCATGCTGCTGGAATGGGACGGCTTTCAGTCGCACGAGAACCTGACCAAAGCGATGAACACCGCTTTCGACCTGATTTGCAAGGAAGGTCTCACCTTCTGGATTTCAGATCACCGCCAGTTGGAGGTGCTGACCAAGGAAAACCAAGAATGGGTGAACCAGAAGTTCATCCCGAAACTACTTACCCAAAGCCCGATCAAGAAAGTCGCCATCATCGTGGGCGACAAGGTGTTCACCAACATGGGCATGGATAACATCAAGAAAGCTGCCGATGCCGCCAGCCTGCCCGTGCAATATTTCCCGAACATCGAACGCGCATTTGCTTGGTTTGCCGAATAACCGGCACAAAACCATACATCAGGGTTTTCAAAAAGCCTACAGAAAGTCCGTTTTCCAAAAACCTGACAATGAGCAGGTTGTAGGAAAGTGGGCTTTTTTTTTCTTTTTTTTGGTTACGCACTGAAGTTTTTCCGTATCCATTCGTAACAAAACCCGCCCGTGTAAGTTATAAGGGCGTATCCTCATCTAACCCAAACCAAAAAACAACTTATGGCAGATTTTCAAGGAAAAGTCGCCCTTGTCACCGGGGCATCGTCAGGCATCGGCTTGGCCACCGCTCTTCTTTATGCACGCAACGGAGCCAGCGTAGTGGTAGCCAACCGCACCGAGGCAAGCGGACTGGAAACGGTTTCGTTGATTAGGAAAGAAGGCGGCGAGGCGGCTTTTTGCCAAACCGACATTTCCAATCCCGACCAAGTGAAACGCTTGATTGACTTCTCCATCAAGAAGTACGGTCGTCTTGACTTCGCTTGCAACAACGCCGGCATCAGCGGAGACTTGGTGCCCTTGGCCGACTGCACCCACGAAAACTGGAACAACGTGCTCAACACCAACCTGTCGGGCATTTTCTACTGCATGAAATACGAACTGCCCGAAATCATCAAAACCAAAGGGGCTATCGTCAACATCACGTCCATCATGGGCCAGTTGGGCATGGCTTACGCCGCCGCCTACTCGGCAGCCAAGCACGGCATCATCGGCCTGACCAAGAGTGCCGCCCTCGAATACGCCCCGATGGGTGTGCGCATCAACGCTGTCGGCCCGGCTTTCATCAAAACCCCGCTGCTCGACGTGCTGGGCGAAGACACGCTGAACCACTTGGCCAAACAGCACCCGATTGGCCGTTTGGGCACGCCGGAAGAAGTAGCCGAGATGGTGATTTGGCTGAGTTCGGAAAAGGCCTCTTTCGCCACGGCCGGTTACTACGCACTGGACGGCGGTTACATGGCTCAGTAATTGTCTTGGGTCTTGAGTCATTAGTCTTGTGTACAAAAGCAAAAAGCCGTTGCGCATTGACGCAACGGCTTTTTGCTTTACCAGCCACTAAATTTCGAAAAATCAGCTTTTTGGACAATTTCTGCCTAAAACACTTGGCGGCACAGCCGCCTGTTCAATCCGTTAAGACCTGCGCAAAAACCACGCCATGGCGTGGCGTGGTTGCTGGCTGCGGGCAAGTTGCGCGAAAACCTTTACCAAAGTTAACCGACTCTTTTTCAATGATTTGTCGTTTTTTTGTGTAAGTCCTATCCGTTTTGATCATTTTTTACCTAAAACGCAGACTGTCACTCGATGGCCTCTTGCAAAGCGGCGGCCATTTCTGCGAATCGCTGCCGCACCGAGTTCATGAAAACGGTGTTTTCGACCAGTTTGCGAACCTCCGCCTCGCCCGTCACGTCCATCTCGCTCAGTTTGTAAGTCTGCTCCAGCATCCCCTGCTCTATTTTAACAATGTATTTGCCGTTCCAAACGAAAAGCGTCACTTGGCAGTCGGGTTGCGGTAGTTGAGCGAGTAGCTTCATGGTTGGTTTATTGTTGAATGGTTGAATGGCTAAATGGCTTTGTTGTTTAGGCGTTTTGTCCATTTTTTGCTCAAAACGCCCGGCTAACCATTCAGCCATTCAACCATTTAGCCATTTTTATTTCTTCGCTAACACTTTGCCCGTTTGGAGCTTGCTCACGACCAACTCGCCGACTTTGCGGCCTTGCTCCGTACCCGCCGTGATGGCCGAACGGTAATGGATGCCGCCGTACAAACGGCTTATCGACGCTTCTTCGGCGGCGTGCTGAAACGACTTGAACGAACGGGGCGGAATGCCGTATTGCACTTCGGTGGAATCGGTGAAGGCGAAGTTATCGCCGTAGAGATGCGTAAGCACCACGGCGGAGGCGTTTGAAATCACGCTGTGGCCGCTGGTGTATTCGGGGAAAGGCGGCGTTTGCAGCAGCGGCTCCCAGTCTTTGTCCATCAGTTGGTTGATGGTGCTTTCGGGGCGGACGCGGACACTGCGGTACTTCTCGTCCCAGCAA
>JALOMD010000402.1 GCA_025455595.1 Cytophagales bacterium
ATCCGTACCTGTGGGAAACAAGGGCGGGGGCAAGCCCCGCCCCTACAGACGGACGTTTTGGGCATTTTTTACCCAAAACAGAAAATCTTAAACAGTCACCCTATGTTTTTCTTAACCAAGTTATTTCAACATCCATAAGAAACAACGGATTTGCACAAAGTCGTGCGCCCTGCCTGCTCATGGCTCATCACTCCCTCTCATTACTTCCTTCAACTCACTGAGCATCATGGCCGTGGCTCCCCAAACGGTTTGGCCGAGCAGGTTGAAATACGGGGCCTGAATGCGGATGCCGCGCACCCGGATTTCTGTTTCGCCGCGCAACGTTTCATCCAAAAGCTGCGCGACGGGCACGTGGAAAACGGCGGCTACTTCTCGCGGGTCGGGGCGAAAGACTGGCGGCTCGGATGCAACGGCTACTACCGGATGCACCACGAAGTTGCTGGCCGGTACGTACAGCGGCGTGAGCTTGCCCATGACGGCCATCCGTGCGGTGGGCACGCCGATTTCTTCTTCCGTCTCGCGCAAAGCCGCTGCCACTACGTCAGTATCCGTTTCCTCGACGCGGCCGCCGGGCAGGGCCACTTGTCCGCTGTGCGCACCGTCGTATTCAGGGCGCAGAATCAGGGGCAGGTACCAGCCGTCGGGTTCTGGGTACAGCAACATGCACACGGCTCCGGCGCGGGTGCGTTCGTTGGGCCGGTCGGGCAGCCGCAACGCCGACCGGATGCTGCTCGCCATGCGCCGCTGGGCCGCTTCGCCGGGCAGCGGCTGGCCGAGCCGCTCGGTCAAGCGTGTGGTCAGTTCGGTGTAGGTGTAGTTTTGCACGTTTAGCGTTTAGCGTTTAGCGTTTGGCGTTTGGCGTTTGGCGTTTGGCGTTTGGCGTTTGGCGTTTAGCGTTTAGCGTTTAGCGTTTAGCGTTTAGCGTTTAGCGTTTTGGGCGAAAATCGCCCAAAACGCCTTTCCGCCATGCCCCATGCCCGGTGTTCTGCGAAGTCTGTGACTTCGCAGTGTTAATCCGGTAGTCTCTGACTACCGCGTGCGAAGCACGAAAGGCGTTCATCACAAACGGCGATTGCGCTACGCGCCGGTAGTCAAAGACTACCGTGCACAAAATTTGGCAGCAAAATGCTACGAAGAACAACTTGCCGTTTCAAGCGAAAAATGCTCAAAACGCAAAACCTTGGGGCTACGAGGAACACAGACAGACTTGTTAAACAGAAAAACCTTTCTCCCTCCCCCTTGGGGAGGGCCGGGGGTGGGGCTTTTCAGAGCCGTCGTGACACCTGCGCCACCATCCGGTTTTTCCATTCCAAGAACGTCCCTTCGCGGATTTTTTCACGGGCTTGGCGCACCAGCCACAGATAGAACGTCAGGTTGTGTACGCTGGCGATTTGCGCAGCCAAGTATTCTTCGCTCACCAACAGATGGCGCAGGTACGCCTTGCTGTAGGCCGTGCTCACGTAGCCGCCCAGCGTTTCGTCAATCGGCAAGAAGTCTTGTTTCCAGCGTTCGTTTTTGATGTTGATGATGCCTTGCGTAGTGAACAGCACCCCGTGGCGGGCGTTGCGGGTGGGCAGCACGCAGTCGAACATATCCACGCCTAACGCAATGGATTCCAGGATGTTGGCCGGGGTGCCCACGCCCATCAGGTAGCGGGGCTTGTCGCGGGGCAGGATGCCGCACACCAGTTCGGTCATCTCGTACATTTCCTCGGCCGGCTCGCCCACCGACAGCCCGCCGATGGCGTTGCCTTCGCGACCAAACTCAGCAATCGTCTCGGCCGACTGCCGCCGCAAGTCTTTATAGACGCTGCCCTGCACAATCGGAAACAGGGTTTGCCGATAGCCGTACAGCCCTTCGGTGGCATCGAAACGGTCGCAGCAGCGGCGGAGCCAACGGTGCGTCATGTCCATGCTTTGGCGGGCATAACCGTATTCGCACGGGTAGGGCGTGCATTCGTCGAAGGCCATGATGATGTCGGCCCCGATGGCCCGCTGGATGTCCATCACGTTTTCGGGCGTGAACACGTGCTTGGAGCCGTCGATGTGGCTGCGGAACGTCACGCCTTCTTCCTTGATTTTGCGGGTGTTGGAGAGCGAATAGACTTGGTAGCCGCCGCTATCGGTCAGGATGGGGCGGTTCCAGCCGTTGAAGCGGTGCAGGCCCCCGGCTTTTTGCAGCACGTCCAAACCGGGGCGCAGGAAAAGGTGGTACGTGTTGCCGAGGATGATTTGCGCCTTGATGTCCTGCTCCAATTCCCGCTGGTGCACGGCCTTGACCGATGCCACCGTGCCTACGGGCATGAAAATCGGGGTTTGGATGGTGCCGTGGTCGGTGGTGATTTCGCCGATGCGGGCGTTGGTGTTTGCATCGGCGGCTTGTATGGTGAATGTCATTCGTTTCAGCAAAAAAGAATGCAAAAATAGCAGGTTTATTTGAGTTGTGAGTCGTAAGTGGTAAGTGGTAAGTCGCAAGTGGCGTTTTGGGCAATTTTTGGCTAAAACGCTGTTGGAAAAAATTTCCGGAAGCCTTCACAGGCTTGTTCTTCTATACAGTCATCGTTTAGTATCTTTGGCAAGTCAGAAGGTTCGTCTGTTCACAAGTTGTATTGCACACCGTAAGTTATGACAATAATTAATTTCGCAAGGCTTTTCGCTTTAACGGTGCTTTTGTTTGGCTGTAACAAACTTGAAGACAAAACTAAACAACTTAGCGACAAAGCATTAAATCATGCTTTGACTGACCAAAATCCCGACAGCTTTTCAATCCGCAGCATTGTGACAGATTTTCAAAACGATAGCACTATAAACGAAATAAAAGGCATCCAAACAGACAACGGTTTCTTTTACACTGACTATTGCGTTTATACCGGACAGAAAGAGCGTATTTTAGCAGGAATCAACAGAATCACGCTTCAAAAACTGAACGACTACTCATCAGATGAAAAATCTTATTCGGTTGATTCACAAACTTTTTACGATGACATTGCACCTTATGAAAAGAACAAGCATACTGCTTTCTTTTGGGACTTTGAGAAATTGAAAACCTACGAGATTTACACAGTTGTTAAAGCACCTTGGCGACATTACGTTATTTTTGACAAACACTCTGACACTGTCTATCATAGAATTGAAGAAATTCGGGAGTGACTATGGATAAAAACGAAAAAGAGCGGAAAAAACAAATCCTGCGCGAATTGAGACAAAAACAACAGCAAGAGTTCGAGCAAGGGCTGCCTGTGGGTAGAGAGTTTTTTACAAATTTGTTCGATTACCTTGATAATCAATTAGAAAAGCATAAGTGCGACAATACAAACAAATTGACATTACGTTTTTTGGAAAACAATAAAATTGCAAATACTCAAAGGGTGTTGAGATGGTTGGCTGACAATGGCGGTTATTGTGACTGTGAAATCTTAGCAAATGTTGAAGAAAAGTTCGAAGACCGCGAAGAAGTTTGAAGATATGTTATCGTGACTGTTCAAGAAATTGATTTGGCATGTCCTTCTGGAAGAATCCTGTGACAAGTCCGGCGGCCTTCGGACGGTGAACCGCAGGTTTCGCCCTCCCGACCCCGCTCTGTTTGTCACAGGATTCTTTTAGAAGGACAGGGAGGAGAAAATCTTAAACAGTCTCATCAAAATTAATTAGACAATGGACAAGAATGGTTTATATAAAACGAACATTGAAAAAACCGCAACCGGCCGCAGGCGTGACGAGGTTGCGCAAGAAAACATACAGTGGCTTAGGGACAACAATGTCCAGCCCATGACCATGCGGGCTGCCTTTGAACGTGCAAAAAAACGCTGACAAGAAAGCCACGGGAAGTAACGAAACCGTAACGATGAAATGCTTACCGCCTCAACAGGGCGGTTTTTTTGTTGTTTGTCAGCGCAGCGTTTTGAGCAAAAATTGCCCAAAACGCAAACTTCTATTTTTCATTTTCCGTTCTTTTTGATTCCCCATCTCCTAAATTCGCCTCCTCAAAAAACACCCTGTTCTGACCTCTGACTTCCGACCTCTGACCTAACATGATTGACCTGCGCAGCGACACCGTAACCCGCCCCACACCCCAAATGCTCGAAGCCATGCATGCCGCCCCTGTGGGCGACGATGTGTACGGCGAAGACTCCACCGTGAACGCACTGGAAGAAAAAACCGCCCGGCTGTTCGGCATGGAGGCGGGGCTGTTCTGTCCGTCGGGCACGATGACCAACCAAATCGCCATCAAAGTACACACGCAGCCCGGCGACGAAGTGATTTGCGACCGGCTGGCCCACATCTACAACTACGAAGGCGGCGGCATTGCGTTCAACGCG
>JALOMD010000403.1 GCA_025455595.1 Cytophagales bacterium
TCATGGCCGCCAGACTCTGAGGAAAGTGGTCAGTGGTTAGTGGTCAGTGATAAGTCGAAAGCGTTTTGGGCAAATTTTGCCCAAAACGCTTGTAGCTGTAGCATCACGCCGTGACGTGATGCAAAATCCGAAGGATTTTTCGCTTATGGGAAAATAGACGTTTTGGCCGTTTTTTGCCCAAAACGCGGGCGTGAAACAAAGTTTCAAGTACTTGACGGAAATTGGTTTGTATTATTTCTGACGCGTAAGAATAGATACAAGCATCTGATTATCAGTTAATTTAAATTTGATTTTGACTGACGACTGACCATTAACGACTTTATACTTAGACAACCGCCATTTCCTCTCTTTCCACCACGCGCAACGCTTGTTCCACGCCGTTTTCATGGGCGATTAGAGCCGCCAAGCGTTGGCTGTTTTCGTACAGGTTGTCGTCGTAAAGTAGCTGGGCCACGCTGTGCGCAAAATTCTCGCGCGTGATTTTCCCGACCGGCACGGGCTTCACACCCACGCCTTTCCGTACGGCTTGCTCGCCCCAAAACTGCTGGTCGCCCACCGGGTACAGCACCGGACACACCAGCATGGGTTTGCCCGCCCGCAGGCACTGCGCCGTGGTGCCGATGCCGCCGTGGTGCACCACTGCCTGCACGTGCGGAAACAAAGCATCATAGGGAGCGGAGTCCAACACAAGCACGTCTTTGTTGTGCCTGATTTCGGGCGAGATGCTCATGCCCCAGCCTTTTACCAAAATCATGCGGGTTTTCAGCCGCTTGGCCGTTTCATTCACAAGCCGCGACAGATTGACGTTCGATTCGAAAGGCATGGAGCCGAAGGTGACTGCCAGCGGCGGCTCGCCGTTGCGCAAAAATCGCTCGGTTTCGGGACTCAACGACGAATGCGGGCTGCCGAACCAAAAGCCAGTGAAGTGATGATCGTTGGGCAGGTCGTCAGGCTTGGGCAGGAAATGCTCGCTGAGACCATAGACAAACGGAGCCTGAATGCTTTTGTGTGTCACCGACAGGCCGTTTCTCCGGCGGAAGTTAGCCACTGGCTCGTTCAACAGCGACACCCAATGGTCGAGGTTATTGAGGCGGTAACTCAGGCGGTTCAAGAACGTCGGCATCCCGAAACCACTGAACAACGGATTGGGAAAACGGCTGGTGGGATGTGTGGCCGGCACCACCAACGCCTTCACCATCTTGTCCGGAAACTGGTCGGCGAACACATCGGCCAGCGTCTTGGGGCGGTACAAGATGCGGTCGCTTTCGCGGGCCAGTTCGTAAAAGTCTTGCAACAGCCGTTCAATGAGCGGGTAAATCACTGTGCGCAAGTTGCGCCGTATGGCGAACAGGTTGGCTTTCAGCATCTTGGATCCCTCTTCCGAGTTCACCAAAGCCTGCAAATCGGCATCCACCGGACGGAAACCTACGCCGTAGCTGCGCACCAGGTTTTCAAAATTGCGAGCCGTACAAAGCATGACCCGGTGCCCGCGTGCGGCCAAAGCCTGACCCAAAACGGCAAACGGCTCCACGTCGCCCCGTGTGCCAATGGTCAAAATCGCAATTTTCATCCAATGTCGTTGCCCCGCGTGAAAAACTTGCGCAAGGCGGCTTCACCGGATAAAAAAACGAAGCCAGCCCAAGGCCAGCCTAAAATCGGCAGCAAAACGGTTACAAACGAAACTTACGAACCGTTTTGAGAAAAACCGCAGAAAAATATCCCCTAACACCCAAACATAAGCTCGGAACGTGACGTTGTAATGTAATATTTCATGTCGAAAAAGTACTAAATTGGCGGATGTTTCCCAACGCGTTTTGGGCAAAAAATGCCCAAAACACAAGGCAGCACGGCCGCCCAGACAATCCCGTTTTAGGTAAATTTTGCCCAAAACGGAAAACGAAGACCAAAAACTGAAAACCCCATGGAAAGCCTCATCAACTTTTTCACCACCATTCCGAGCAGTTACCGGGCGGCCATACTCGTGGGTGGCCTCGTGGTTTTCTGGACAGTCGAGAGCCTTGTGCCGCTGTTCACGACGCGTTACGACAAGTGGCGGCACGCCGGGCTGAACTTGTTCTTCACGCTGACAACCGTGGTGGTCAACTTCGCGTTTGCAGTGCTGATTTTGCGCACCAGCGACTGGGCCGTGGCACACAGCTTCGGGCTGCTGCACGTGGTGCAAATGCCGCTGTGGCTGTTCATGCTGGCGGGCCTGTTGCTGCTCGACCTCGTCGGGGCGTACTGGATACACTGGATTCAGCACAAGGTGAAATGGATGTGGAAGTTCCACCTGATTCACCACACCGATACGCACGTGGATGCCACCACGGCCAACCGCCACCATCCCGGCGAAAGCGTGTTCCGGGCGGTGTTCACACTGCTGGCGGTGGCCGTCACGGGTGCGCCGATGTGGCTGGTGATGCTCTACCAAAGCCTGTCGGTGGTGTTTTCGCAGTTCAACCACGCCAACATCAGCCTGCCCGCGTGGCTCGACCGGGCGGTGAGTTGGCTCATAGTCTCCCCGAACATGCACAAGGTGCACCACCACTACGCGCAGCCGCTCACCGACACCAACTACGGCAACATTTTCTCCATTTGGGATCGGGTTTTCGGCACGTTCGCCTCCGTGCCCGACACCCGCCAACTCACCTACGGCGTTGATACCCACCCGGAACCCGCCGAAAACGACCGGCTCGGCAACCTGCTGCGGATTCCGTTCCAGCCCTACCGCCCACCCGCCGGACGGGACAAGCCTCGGAAAGCCAAGGAAGAAACAGTGAGTTGATAATGAAACGTCATGAGTCTTGGGTCTTTAGTCTTGGGTAAGCAACTGATTATCAATGGCTTGAATCTATCGAATATATGATAAGCGAGTTGATGGAAAAGAGCGGCGTTTTGGGCAATTTTTGCCCAAAACGCCGAAACGCTGGCGAAACCTTCATAGGGTTTTGAACCCTATGAAGGTTTTTCCGCTACACCCAACGGTACGAGCCGTCGGCGTAGCGTTCTTGTTTCCAGACGGGCAACTCTGCTTTGAGGCGGTTCACGATGTGCTCCAACGCCGGGAACGACTGCTGCCGGTGCCGACACGAAACAAAGACGAACAGCGAGATTTCGCCGGTTTTCACTTCGCCAAGGCTGTGGTGGATGTGCAGGCACGTCATGTCGTCGTATTGCGCGAAAAACGACTCCCGCATGTCGGCCATGATGGATTCGGCCATCGGCTCGTAGGCACTGTAGTGGATGCCTGTGACCGGAACGCCGTTTTTTTCGTCGGCCCGCACTTGTCCCAAAAAAATGGCGTGCGCACCGATGTCGGTCTTGCTACTGTGCTTGGCAATGGAATCGGCGATGAAACCGGGCTGTACGGGGCCTTGCAGGAATATTTTCTTGGCTTTTTTTATGACTTCCATGTATGCTCAATGTTGAATGACTGAATGATGGAATGAGTGAATAGGCGTTTTAGGCAAAAATTGGCTAAAACGCCTGTTTTCGAGAGTACACTGACAATAATATAAAGAACTGAAAACTATTGAAATGTACAGAAAAAGACAGAATCACTATCCGAGGTCTGTGGCACACAGACCTGATGTTTCCATGCACTGACGGCCTGTGTGCCACAGGCCGTGGTGAAAGCAGGAGGCAGTCTTTTGTAAAGACAAAGCACAGCTTTTTTATTTACCAATCGCCAAAGAAAATGCTTTCGTCCTCTACAAAATTATCAATGAAATTTGCTTTGAAATGGGTCGTCAGTTCTTCGGCATGATTAGTTGAAGCTGTGTTCAAATAACAACTGGCTTTAATTACATCAGCCTTATGAAGATAGAGGTTACGATTGCCGAAATCTTCATAAAATTTCGGATTCATTCCCTTTCGTTGATAGCCGACTTGCTGAAAGAAAATGACTTTTTTCAACACGGGAAAAGTATAGGAAATGCTCGTGTATGATATTTCTTTTCCGTATTTCTGCGAAAGCATTCCTTCCCTGCTTTGCATGAAATACCTGCGACTGCAATCCAGCTTGTTCTCTTTCTCGAATGCAACAATTTCATTCTCAAGCTCGGTGAACCATCCCAACAGCACCAATTGATTAGAGCAGTCATGCGATTGGCAATAAATGTCTTTGATAGCCGCATCCTTGAAGAGAAGTATCTTGTCTTCAGTTACATCTGATTCAGCGATTTCCGTAATCAGTGACTGATGCTTCTCAATATAACCTTGGTTTCCCGATAGTTCGTCCAATGAAAAATAGAGCGGGCATTCGTCAGCGATTTCATCTTTGGGAGCGGGAACACAATGATAAAGATCAAGACCCATTCCTCAACCCATTCATGCCGCCTTCCAAATTCTCCACTTCCGTAAATCCATATTGCTGCGTCAATAACTGCACCGCCACGCGGCTTGTGCGGCCCGTGTCGCAGAACACGACGATGGTTTTGTCTTGCGGCAGTTCGTCCACGTAGCCCGCCAGTTGGTTGAGCGGAATGTGGCGGGTGCG
>JALOMD010000404.1 GCA_025455595.1 Cytophagales bacterium
CTGCTTGATTTCATGAACACCATGACGGCCTACTATGTCCTCTACGACCTGATGATGATTGTTGACCGGAACGGACGACCCATTGCCGTGAATACCAAAGACAAGGATGGCAACAAAATCAACAGCTTGCCGGTGTTGAACGAGAACTTCCTGCACGAAAACTGGTTCAAGGTCTGCGTCTCCGACAAAGGCCCGGCGGGCGGGGCGTGGTACTCCGACTTCATGCTCAACCCGTTGGTAGGCGCAATATACCAGTCGGAAGGAAAAGGAATGGCCTTTGCCGCGCCTATCCGCAACAAGGCGGGGCAAGTGGTGGGCGTTTGGTACAACTACGCCAGTTGGCAGGAAATCACCCGGACCATCCGGCACGAAGTGGAAACGGAAATCCAAAAAGACGACCAGTACGCAGCGGTGGTGCTGACCCGCAACGACGGAGTGGTGATTGATGCCGCCGACCCGAACTTGGCATCGGGCAGCCTGAAAATAACCGAACGCGCCACCGCCTCGGACGACCCTGCTGCGATGGACAGCGAAAAGGCGTACAGCGACTACGTGAGTGGATGGGCCACGGCAAAAGGAGCCTACACTTACAAAGGGAACAACTGGAAGGCCGTGACGCTGTTGAGCCGCTCGCACGTGAACCTGGCGCGGTTGTTCTCCAGTGAAATGCTGCCTGTATTGCTGGCCGTGGTGGTCGTGCTGGCGGTGCTGGGCTGGGTGGCGGTTCGGTTTTTCCGAACGCACATCACCAGCCGCATCCACCGGATTCGCGACTTGATTGAGCAGTTGGCAGAAGGCCGGATGGTGACAGTGGCCGACGACCTGCGCGGCAACGACGAAATCGGACGGATAGCGGTTTCCTTGGCGCACCTGACCCGTTCGACCGAGGGGAAAGTGGCTTTCTCGAACGAGATTGCAGTGGGCAACCTTGCCGCCGATCTGGCCGCCGTACCCGACAGCGATGTGCTGGGCCGGTCGCTGCTGCACATGCGCGACCAACTGCGCCAAACCGCCGAAGCCGACCGCCGCCGCAACTGGCACAGCGACGGCTTGGCCCGCGCCGCCGAAATTTTCCGGCAAACTACCGAGTTGCAGCCGCTGACCGAACAGACGCTTGTTTTCCTGGTGCGCTACCTGAACGCCAACCAAGGGGCTGTGTTTGTGCAAACCGAAGAAAACGGCGAGACGGTTCTGACCATGGCGGCTTGCTACGCCTTCAACCGCAAGAAGCATCTTGAGAAAACCATTCGTCCCGGCGAAGGCATTGCCGGACAGGTGTATTTGGAAGGCGAATACGTCTATCTGACCAAAATCCCCGACCAACACCTGACCATCACCTCTGGTCTGGGCGAGTCAACGCCCGCTTGCCTGCTGGTGCTGCCGCTGCTGCACGACCAACGTGTGGAAGGTGTCTTGGAATTGGCTTCTTTCAATACGTTGGAACCTTTTGAAATAGAGTTCGTTGCCAAATGCTGCGAGAGTCTGGCCGCCGCCTTGCACACAGCCAAAATCAACCAGAAAACGCTGAAGCTTTTGGAACAGTCGCAGCAGCAAGCCGAGGCGTTGCAGGCGCAGGAAGAGGAAATGCGCCAGAACATGGAGGAAATGGCCAGCATCCAAGAGACAATGGCCCGCAAAGAAGCCGAGTCGGAGGTATTGGTGGAGGCAGTGAACCAGTCGCTGGCAGCCATTCGCTTTGACACACAAGGCAACATACTGACGGCCAATGATATTTTCTTGCAAACAATGGGATACCGGTTGGATGAAATACAAGGCCGCCACCACCGCATGTTTGTTGAACCGGCCGAAGCCGAAAGTGCCGAATACAAGTCGTTTTGGCAACGCCTGCACGACGACAAACCGTTTGTAGCCGATGTGCGGCGGATTGCCAAGGGAGGACGCGAGGTTTGGATACACGCCGCTTATACGCCCGTCAAAGATGGCAACGGCCGGGTGATTGGCGTAATCAAACTGGCCCGCGACATCACCGCCGAACGCGAGATTCGGACACAAGTGGCGCAGCAGGCGGAAAAACTGCAAGCCCAAGAAGAACTATTGCGCCAGAAGTTGCAAGAAATGGCAGCGTTGCAAGAACAGACGCAACGGCAACCGGATTGAGAATATAAGGCGTTTTGGGCAATTTTTGCCCAAAACGCTTGTCGTATTCCTTGACTGGCGTCACGCCTCGGCGTGATGCCGAATAACTCAGCGTCCGCTGGTCGCGAGCCAACGGCTCGCAAAGGTCACCGTGCCGAGACATGGCTACGACAAAGAACAAATCCGAGACGTTTTGAGTGTTTTTTACTTAAAACGCCTGTTGTTGTTTTCTGCTTCTGCTGACATCAGCCTTTGCAAACCTGACGGTTTGCGACCAGCGGACGCTGGTTGCATAAAAGACAAAAAACACGCACAAGCGGACGCTTGCGCCAGGATATACAAAGCGTTTTGGGCATTTTTCGTCCAAAACGCCCGTAGTTAGCTCATTAGCCCATTAACCCATTAAACCCACCTCGTTTTCCAGCGGCTTGCCCTGCGCAAAAGCGTGTATGTTGTGCAGCGTCGTTTCGGCGATGTTGAGCAGGGCGTTCTGTGTGAAAAACGCTTGGTGACCGGTAATCAGCACGTTGGGGAAGGTGAGCAGTCGCATGAACGTGTCGTCTTTGATGACCCGTGCCGACAAATCCTCAAAAAACAAATCGGCTTCCTCTTCGTACACGTCCAGCCCCAAGTAGCCGATTTGCTCGTTTTTCAGGCCCCAAATGGCAGCCTTGGCATCAATCAACGCGCCGCGCCCGGTGTTGATGATCATCACGCCTTTTTTCATCTGTTTGATGGTGTCTCGGTTCACGAGGTGGTAGGTTTCGGGCGTGAGCGGGCAGTGCAACGAAATGATGTCCGATGTGGACAGCAGTGTTTGCAGCGGCACGTATTCCACGCCGATGGCCAACGCCTCCGGGTGGGTGGCCACATCGTAGCCCAGCACGCGGCAACCCAATCCCTTGAGTATCTGCGCCGTCACCCGCCCGATTTTCCCCAAGCCAATCAGTCCGACGGTTTTTCCGTGCAGGTCGAAGCCCATCAGCCCGTCCAGCGAAAAGTTGCCTTCTTTCACGCGGTTATAGGCCCGGTGCGTCTTGCGGTTCAGCGTCAGCATCAGGGCCAGCGTATGTTCGGCCACCGAATACGGCGAATAGGCGGGTACCCGCACCACGGGGATGCCGGCCTGCTGGCAGGCTTTCAAATCCACGTTGTTGAAACCGGCGCAGCGCAGGGCCAATAGCCGCACGCCCGCCTTGGCCAGCCGATTCACGGTTTCGGCATCGGCCCGGTCGTTGACGAAGATGCAGGCCGCTTCCGAACCGCTTACCAACTGCGCCGTATGCGGGCTGAGGGGCAAGTCCAAGTATTCCATCGAAAATCCGAACGCTTTGTTGGCATTGTCGAAAAAGGTTTTGTCGTAAGGCTTGGTGCTGAAAAACGTGATTTTCATGGTTGAAGTAGTTAGTGGTCAGTTGTCAGTCGTTAGTCGTTAGTGGTAAGTCGTAAGCGGTAAGTTTGCTGCTATTCGCTTTGCGGCCTTTGCGGTTTCTCTTCGCGTCTTTGCGTGCAACTGTTTTTTTCACGCAAAGGCGCGGAGGTTCTCGCAAAGAACGCAAAGCGGCACTGCTGTACAGAGGCGCATCCGCGAAATCTGTGTCATCCCACGCCTTGCGTGGCAGGCGTGCGAATCCGCGATTCAAAGATAATGCGGCCGTTTTGGGCGTTCCCGCCGATTGCGGGATTTTACAATTTTTGCCTAAAACGCCTTTGCTTTTTCGTTTTGCAATGACAGAACGGGAGGGAAGTTCGATAAGTTTTTCCGCAAGCAAAAGCCCCAATCTTGCCTTTTTCTTCGATTCTTGGTTACGCCTAAAATTTTGTCCAAATCTGACAATTCTTTCTATCTTCCCGCCGGAGAAGCCTCACCCCAACCCTCCCGACACGTCGGGACAGGCTTCTCCGACGGAGAGGGGCTTTTTTGTCGCATAGATGCAGCAAGCGTTTTAGGCAAAAAACGCCCAAAACGCAAGTCGCATTTGTCTGAACCCTGATTCGCAAGATTAGAGGATTACCATGATTGGTTTTTCAGACAGGATTTCAGGATGAACAGGATTTTCAATCAAGTCAATCTTTTAAACCTACGAAACGACAGTTCGGCGAAGCCAATCACGGTTCGGACAAACAAGGCGTTTTGAGCAAAAATCGCCCAAAACGCCTATCTGACTTCTGACCTCTTATCTCTGACCTGAAATTCGTAC
>JALOMD010000405.1 GCA_025455595.1 Cytophagales bacterium
TCTCCCTTGGGAGAGGGGACGGGAGTGAGGCTCAACGGCGTTTTAGGCATTTTTTGCCCAAAACGCCGGGCGGCTTTTGCCAATCGTAGTGGCAAATTCTTCTTGCTTTTTGCACGAAGGTTAGTAATTTTGACCAATGCCTCGTTTGTTTTTTGCGCATTGCCGCCTTCTGCACCCGTCTGTCTCGTTTATTGTGATTTCTCTGGCAACCAATCCGTGCACCGTGCCTATGTTTTGCGGCGCATTCCCTGAAAAAACATGATTCATGACGAAGACGCTGTCCTGCGTACCAGCGATAACCACAACACAGACAGCAGCCCAAGGCCGTCTTCCGACAAACGGAACGAGGTCTTGCGCAGCCTCAGCCGCGACTTTTTTGAACTGGCCGTTGAGGCGGGCAAAGTGGGGCTGTGGCACTGGGAGCCGCACAATGACGTGTTGACCTGGAGCCGCCAGCAGGAGGCTTTGTACGGCTTGGCCGAAGGAACGTTCGGCGGCAAGTCTGCTGATTTCCACCGGTTCGTATTGCCCGAAGACTGCGCAAAGCTGACGCAAGACGTGTGCCTCCGGCAAAACACCGACATCGAGTACGGTTTCCGCATCCGTCGCCCGGACGGAGCCGTCCGTTGGATACACGCCCGCAGCCGCACCGTTTTTCACCCGGATGGCACGGTGGCGTACGTCACGGGCATCAACATGGACATCACCGAGCAGAAGCAGGCCGAGGAGAAAACCCTGGAAAGCGAAGAAAACCTGCGCTACACCGTGGAAATGAATCCGCAAGTGCCTTGGACAGCCGACGCAGACGGTAACATTGACAGTTTCAGCGAAAGATGGCTGCAACTTACCGGCCTCACACGGGAGCAGGCGATGGGAAACGGCTGGATACAGGCACCGCATCCCGACGACAAGGCTGCCATGGCTGCCGCCTGGGCACAATCGGTGCAAACCGGCCAGCCGTATGACGTGGAACACCGCATCCGGCTTCGGGACGGCACCTACCGTTGGATGCGCAGCCGGGCGTTTCCGCGCCACGACACAGGCGGCCGCATCGTGAAATGGTACGGCACCACAGAAGACATCCACGACCGGAAAGAAGCCCGGCAGGCTTTGGAGGAAAGCGAAACCAAATATCGCACCTTGTTCGAAAGCATGGATCAAGGCTTTTGCATCGCCGACGTGATTTTTGACGAATCGGGTGCGCCGTTCGACCTACAGTTGGTCGAGGCCAATCCCGGGTTTGAGAAACAGACCGGTTTGCCCGGCATTGCAGGCTTGAAAGCCCGCCAAATGGTGGCGAACATCGCAAACGACTGGCTGCAGTTGTTCGGCGATGTTGCCTTGACCGGTCTGCCAAAGCGTTTTTCGAAGTACTCAAAAGGGTTGGGCCGTTGGTTTGAGGTGTACGCTTTCCGTTTGGACGGTGTCGCCGACAACCGCATCGCCATCCTTTTCACCGACATCACCGCCCGCAAGCGAGACGAAGCGGCCCTGCGCCAAGCGACGGCCCGGCAGGGTGAGACACTGGCCCTGCTCGAATCGCTGCTGCAAAACGCCCCGGTGGGTTTCGCTTTTTTCGACAAAGACCGCCGCTACCTGCGCGTCAACCAGACGCTGGCCGACATCAACGGCCTGCCAGTCGCGAAGCACATCGGCCAAACGGTGGAACAACTGTTGCCCGAAGGCATCGGCCAAGCCACCGGCCAGCTCCTCGACGATGTGCTGCGCACCAAACGACCCGTGCTTAACACCGAGTTTGTCAGTGCCAACCTCTCCGAGCCAGACAAGGTGCTCCACTGCCTGTCGAGTTTCTACCCGGTGCTTGACGCGCAGGGCGAAGCGAACTTCGTCGGTGCGGTGGTTACCGAAATCTCCAGCCTGAAGGAAACCGAGCAGGCATTGAAGCTTGCCAAAGAGCAGTTGGAACTGACCATCAACAACATTCCGTCGTCGTTGTACCTGATAGACAAAAACGCCCGGTTGCTGTACGTGAACGAACAAGCGGCTCGTTCGTTCGGCATGACCGTGCCCGAACTGCTTGCCGTGGGCAGCTTGGCGCAACTGGATGCGGAGGCGGCAAAGCTTTACGACCGTTTCGACGAGGAGGGACGGCTGCTCGATCCGATGCGTACGCCCGCCGCCGTGACCATGCAAACCGGCAAGCCCGCCTGCGGCACCGTGCGGATTGTGCACCGGGAAAACGGCCACACCCAATGGCACATGGTGCAAGCCGCCCCGCTGCTGGACGAAAACGGCGGGCTGCGCCAATTGCTCATCACCACCACCGACATCACCGAGCAGAAAAAAGCCGAGGCCGCCATCCGCGAAAGCGAGAGCCGTTTCCGCACCTTGGCCGACAACCTGCCCGATGTCATTTCGCGCCACGACACCTCGTTTCGCTACCTGTACGCCAACCCCCACATCACCAAGCACCTCGGCAGAACGCCCGAGGAACTCGTCGGAAAGTCGTTCCGCGAACTGGGGTTTCCCGAAGCCCTGTGTGATTTTTTCGAACAACACATCAACGTTGTGTTCCAGACCCGGCAACTGCACACCGTGGAGTTTGCCAGCCCGGCGGGAGCGGGGCACATTTACGCCCGCCTGGTGCCGGAGTTTGATGAAAACAGACAAGTGACCTCGGTGCTGATCATGAACACCGACCTGACCGAGCAGAAACTGGCCCAAGAGAAGTTGAAAGAGAGTGAAAGCCGTTTCCGTACCTTGGCCGAGTCCATGCCCCAAATGGTGTGGATAACCGGGGCGGACGGCATGGCCGAATGGCAGAACCTGCGTTGGAAAGAGTTTTTCGGCACCTACCACAAAGACAACGACTGGATGGAAATGTTGCATCCGGATGATGTGCAACGCACCACAGACGTTTGGCTTGGTGCGGTGAGTACCGGCCGAGACTATGAAATCGAGTACCGCTTCCTTGACCGGACGACGAACGAATACCGCTGGTTTCTGGGCAAGGCTTTGCCGGTGAAAGACGGCAGCGGCAAGGTGACCAAATGGTTCGGCACCTGCACCGACATCCACGACCAAAAGACGCTGACCGAACGGCTGGAGCAACTCGTGGCCGAACGTACCCGCGAACTGGTTGCCGCCAACGACGAACTTACGCGCAGCAACCACGACTTGCAGCAGTTTGCCCACGTCACCAGCCACGACCTGAAGGAGCCCCTGCGCAAAATCAAGGTGTTCGTCGGCATGTTGCACAAGGAATTGCAAAACAACGTTTCAGGCGAGGGCCACGCCTACCTTGACAAAGTGCGCCAAGCCACTGACCGTATGCAGACCATGATTGACGGCATCCTGTCGTATTCGTCGTTGCGGGCCACGGCTCAAAACCCCCACGAGCCGGTTGACCTGAACCGGATCATCGAACAGGTGCGGCTCGACTTGGAACTGCTCATCGCCCAGAAAAACGCCCGTTTCCTCACCGATCCGCTGCCGCAGGTAAAAGGCTCGCCGGTGTTGCTGCACCAGTTGTTCTACAACCTGGCGGCCAACGCCCTCAAGTTTGCCAAAGCCGGGGTTGAGCCGCTGGTGTCGGTTCGCGTGGTTTACCTGACGCATGAGGCGCAGTCGGGCGGCACCGGGTGGGTGGAAATCAGCATCACCGACAACGGCATCGGCTTTGAGCCGCAATACACCGAGCGGATTTTCGACACGTTCGTGCGGCTCAATCCCAAGGACGAATACGAGGGCACGGGCTTGGGTTTGGCCCTGTGCAAGAAGATAGCCCAACGCCACGGCGGCACCATCCGCGCCATGGCCACGCCTGGGCAAGGGGCCGTGTTTACGGTTACTTTGCCGTTGTACCAATCGGAATCGGCGTGAGGGGCGTTTTGGGCAAAAATTGCCCAAAACGCTGTTTACTTGGAAGGTGATGCCCGGTTTCCCAACTGAAGCCGGGAGCTTGCCCCGACTTGCCGGAGGCAAGACGCTGAAAGCAAGGCGGGAGGGATCTGCCTGTTTCCAGCCCGCAGGCACTTGTCTGGCCCGACTTTATACCAAGAATCTGTTCAAACTTCCATATTTTTAGGACTTTCGCTTTTTGGCGAACAGAAAGAATTATGTTTGGTCTATGCTACCCGAACTGGAATATGCGGAGTACCTGCCAAATACTCCGTTCGACTACACGTGCACCAATACACGCGCACCAACCTGCCCGACCACAAGCCGTCGTTGAACCAGGACGCTTCAAGAAGACCTGTTTTCCGAGTACTTGGTTTTTCAGCTTGTACAACCTTTTATTCCGGGTTCATTTCCAGAAACTGCTGAAAT
>JALOMD010000008.1 GCA_025455595.1 Cytophagales bacterium
TTGCACAATCTCAGGGTCAAGTCGCTTGATGCCCAACGAGCCTACCAGACAAGTTCGCAGGCGCACGCGTATATAGCTCCTGTTTTGTAATTAATACTAATGTTTTGGACAAAAAACGGCTAAAACGTAAAGGCAACCAAAGTGGTACTTTTTCATTTTTGCTTCAAACACTTGGCCGAAACAGCAGTCTGTACGCCACTGGCCCCGGCGAGGTGGTTTCAGCATTCCAACAAGACGAGGCGTTTGGACCCTTTTTCACTGAATTCGTGCGTAACAGTCGCCAAGAATACGTTTCAGGCAGGTTTTGCTCAAAACGCAGGCGTAGGTTTAGCCGATTTGCGCACATACTTGTCCGCTATTTTAATCATAGTTGATTTGTCTGGCAAAAAGTGTTTGTTCACTTGCTCAACCACTGTACCATCCGGGTCAATGACGAGCAAAGTAGGATAGGCATTCACCGCGTATTTTTTTGACAGTTCAACACCCTCGCCTCTTTCAGCATTCATTTTCACATTTACAAAAGCGGCATTCATTTTCTCTCCTACTGCCGCGTCTGTCAGTATCGTGCGGGAAAACTGTAAACAAGGGCCGCACCAAACCGTGTAAAAATCAACAAAAAGCTTCTTATTCTCTCTTTTTGCCTTTTGCAGGCATTCCCGAAAAGCAACATTCTCAAAATGGACGGCCGTAGGCAAATTAAATTGTTCCTGTCTTCTTCGATTTTCCAGCATAAAAGAAACTGCCGATGCCAAACAAAAACAACTGGCCCCCAAACCCAAGATGACAATCGACCATCGCAAGTGTTTTCTTTTTATCGTTATGAAGATAACCATTGAAACTACAGCAAATGAAACCGATATGATTCCATAGGGTTGTTCAATAACAACCATTAGCCAAACAGAAGCTGCAATAATTACCGCAAGCAAGACATATATCGTACGAGTAACGTGTTGGGTGTTCATTGGCCAGGATACAAGTTTATATTAAACACAGTGTGTCAGCTATACTGTTTTAGAGGTTGTCTAAAGTTTCACGCAGGCTTAGAATAGTATAAAAACCGACAGACTTTTACTTCGGAATAGTGCAATTCGGCGAACCTCCGACTGGTCGTTTTGAGCAAAAAATGCCCAAAACGCTGCCGTGAAACAAAACTTTAAACAACCTCTTAGGCGAATTTTGCTCAAAATACCTCGAAAACTCGAAGCAGCCGTTTTTCACTATCCTTTTGACAACCGTTTCCGTTCAAAATTCTCTTTTTGGAAAGCTGCATACCTCTCCCCGATTTCTTCCATACCGATGCCGAGCAAATAGATGTTCCTGAAAAACACAGGCAAATCATTGCGCAGAAATTGTTCTTTTCTATACGCCAAAATCTTGTCTTGAGCATCTTCCGACACAAAATAACCAATACCCCGCTTGTTGAAAATAACGCCTTGACTCTGTAGGAAATCATAGGTGCGCATCACTGTGTTCGGGTTTACTTGCAGGTCAACGGCAAGTTCGCGCACAGACGGCAGCCGGTCGTTGGGCAGCCACTTCTGTAGCAGTATGTTTTCACAGACGTGGTCTGCTATTTGCAAGTAAATCGCCTGTTGTTCGCGGAATTCCATGTATTTCTATCCTTTCTTCACAAACAATTACACTTCTTTCTCTTTCAGACGAAAAAAAGCTGTCACCAACAGGAAAGGTATCAACAGGTACTGTCCCGCGAATCTGACTACAGCCTGTAATCCTTCGGGCAAAACCGCCTTTGTCGACTCCATGTCGAACCCTTCGCCCGACAAGACCGAAAACCCATAGAACGGAACCGGGTTTTTGACTTCCGCCGACACCAACAGGCCGAGCAAGACACCATTCGAGTAAAAAACAAGAATTAGGCACAGGGAAACCACCACCACTGTTTTGACATAGGAATACCGAGTAAAGTACAACGAACCGAGCAATGCCACTGCCTGTAAAACCAAAAAGCCTGTGTAGAACAAACCGCCGCTCGCCTCGTCAATCCCCAAGTCAAGAAGTCGCACTTCCCTTTCGGGGGAAAAACGCGCGTTGTGCATGGAGACAAACGAAGCTTCAACGCCGTAAAACACAAGCAGGTGAATCGGCACGAACAGCAATACACTGTAGAAAAGCACCGTTGAGAGTTTCTCCAACACAGACGCAGGCAGCATCAAGTACCAAATGGCGGCGGTCTTGGCGTGCAATTCGCGTACAAGTATATTGGTGAACACCGTACCGGCCAAGTACAAGCTGAGCATGAAAGCGGATGCCCTTATTTCAGGTTCGTGCAGTACACGAAAAAAAAGGCTGTAGTATGCTGCCAGCAACCCGGCCATCAGGCCAATCGCCAACAGGTAGAACTTGTAGTTCTCAACAGCCTGCCGACGAACCAGCAGCCAGAAACGGTTGAAATCGAACATGGAACGGTCTTTGGTTTTAACGAATCAATCTGTACAGCGGCGTTTTAGGAAAAAAATGCCTAAAACGCTTTCTATACCAATCCTATCATCCTCTGTAAAAACGGCTGAAATCAACATATCCCAAGCCGATAACCACGACAAAATAGGCAAGGCTGTACATTTCATGCTTGGACAGAGAATGCAGGGATTCCTTGTCGCCCGTAAGCGTGTACATGGTGTACGTGTACGGAAAATAAACGGCGTTTTCCCAGCGTTGGAACAGAATGGTAGCCGTCACAATACAGACCAGCCCGATTCCCACCGATTGTATCAGATTGCGCAACCGGATGCTGAGCCAAAAGTGAACCGCCACCATGCCCAGCGTTGCCACCAACGACTTGCCTGCGAATTGCAGCAACCCAGCGACATTCGGCGTGTGCGATAGAAAAGCGAGTTTTGGCCGTAGTATGCCAAGCAGTGTCCCTGACATGAATAAAAACAACACAAACAACAGGTAGCAAAATAACACAAGGCTCAAAACCACTGACAATTTGCTTGTATAGACAGAAAACTTGGAAACCGGTAACGTAAACAGGTGTTTCCAACTGTTCGATTTATGCTCTATGCCAATCACCAGGGCACAGAGCAATACGATGAAAAACGGGATGAAAATGAAAGAAACCACTTGCCAGTTGGCAATAAAAAACTGGTTCCAAGGGTTTTCGCCCGGCTTGGGCAAGAAATTTTCCCACTTGTTCATATAGATCAAGAACATCAAAAACGGCACAAACGCCGCCCCCAACACCACCAGCCACAAGGCAAAGGTGTTTTTGGACTTGATGAGTTCGGTTTGGTACACAGTAGTCAGGGTTGCCATAATATTAGTCTTGGGTCTTGAGTCTTTAGTAAGAGCGTGTCTGTTCTGACAGGTTGTCCAAAGTTTACTTAACAGAGTCGTTTTAGGCTAAAAATGCTCAAAACGCCTATCCACAGGCCCTGGTAAGAAGCATTTTTTTGGCTAATAGCTAAAAACTAATGGCTTTTAGCTACCTACTTACATCCGCTGTCCAGCACTATGTCGTTTGCAGAACCATCGGCTCCATGCTGCCGTCTGTGATTTGCAAGAATAGCTTTTCCAAATCATTGTCCGCTACAGACAGGTGATAGACATCTATGCCGTTCTTTACGAGCAATCGATTGATGGATGCAGCCTGTTCCTTGCCTTGGTAAGGGGTTTTCAGTCCTGTTCCGTTCAAAGCAATGCCTGATACTGTTTCCAATACCTCCAAAGCCCTTTGGTTGTCGCTGGTTACTATTTGCAGCACGGCCTGGTTCGCTTTCATGGCGGCCAGTTCCTGTACGGTTCCTTGAAACAGCAGTTCACCCCGGTTGATGATGCCCACGTGCGTCGCCATTTTTTCCACCTCGGCCAGCAAATGGCTCGACAGAAAAATGGTAGTACCGTAGTCGCGGTTCAGACGGATGAGCAATTCGCGGGTCTCTATCATGCCGTTGGGGTCGAGTCCGTTGGTGGGTTCGTCCAGCACCAACAGTTCCGGCTCCGACAGCAGCGCAACCGCCAGTCCCAGCCGCTGTTTCATGCCCAGCGAATACGTCTTGGCCTTCTTCTTGGCGGCGTGCGTCAGTTTCACCAATTCGAGTACTTCACTGATACGCTTTCTGTCCACGCCCCTGACGCGACGGGCAATGTCAAGATTATCCCAGCCGGTCAGGTGTTCGTACAGAGACGGTGTTTCTATCAAATTCCCGGTGCGCGACAAGATTTCCAACCGGCTGTCGGTCATGGTTTTGCCAAAAAGCCGGATGTTGTTTTCCGGGTTCGGCAACAGGCCCAGCAACAGCCGCATGGTGGTGGTTTTGCCCGCGCCGTTCGGCCCGAGGAAGCCGTAGATTGAGCCTTTGGGCACTTGCAGGCTCAATGCTTTGACAATCGGCTGGCTGCTGCGAAAACCGAATTGCAGGCGGTCTGTTTGTATGATAAGTTCAGTCATGGTCTGCAAGGTGTTTTACACAGTGTTTTGGGCAAAAATTACCCAAAACGTTTTTTTCTTACCGCACCGATTCAACTATGTTGCTGAACAGACTACGTACGCGGTCTTTCTGTGCCAATGCGGCATTGAACAGTAGTTCCAAATCCACTTTGCTCAATTCCCCGTCGGTATTTTCCATCACGACAGACATCCCTCTGAACGAACTTTCCGAATACAGTATCCGTTCGGGGTGTTCTATTTGCGTCAATTGCTTGAACAGAAGTTGTTGGGTGATTTGCTCTATTGTTGCCGAGAGCAGCACTTCGCTTTCGTCCAGAATCACAATCGGGTCAATCAGGCTTTCGAGGTCGCGGACTTGGTGCGTGGAAATGACGATGGTGCGCTGCTCGTCAACGGCCGAGGCAATGGTTTTGCGGAACTGGCTCTTGGAGGGAATGTCCAGCCCGTTGGTCGGCTCGTCCATGAGCACGGTTTTGACGTTGGTGGCCAACGCAAACCCCACCAGTACCTTCTTTTTCTGTCCGTACGACAGTTCCGTCAGTGTTTGGCGGTCTTCTATCTCGAATTCTTTCAAGTAACGGGCGAATTGCGTCCGGTCGAAAGCCGGATAGAAAGGCGCGTAGGTACTGACAAAATTACGAATGGCCACGGACGGCAGATAGAACTCCTCGGGCACGAAGAAAACATCGCGCAGAAATGCCGGATGACGGTCTTTGGGATCGAATCCGTTGACCAAGCACCGGCCCGCGTCTGGAAACAGCAACCCGGCCATATTGCGCAACAGGCTCGATTTTCCCGCCCCGTTGCGGCCCAGCAGTCCATAGACATTGCCGGGTAAGAACGACAGGTTCAGGTCGCGAAAAAGCTTCTGTTTGCGGCTGTAACCGAACGTCAGGTTTTGGATTTCGATCATGTTTAACAATAGGCTATTAGTGGCGGGCTATTGGCTTTTAGCTTTTAGCAATTAGCAATTAGCTTTTGGCTTTTGGCTGACAAATCAATTAGAAAATCGGAATCAGTGTTTTGGGCAATTTTTGCCTAAAACGACTATAAGGCAATCAATTGTATTCTATTGCATAGAAAGCTAATTGCTAAAAGCTAATTGCCAAAAGCCAATAGCTAACCGCAAACAACCCATTTCGACTGTTTGCGCCACTGTAGAAACACAGCAAAAATGCCCAAAACGGCCAATGCACCTACGCCAGTGTTTATCAGAAAATAGGCTGTTTTTTCGGAATATCTCCACAGAGACGCACCAGTGACAATAATCGCCAATGCACACAGATTGGCAATGTCCAGCTTCGGGTTTTTCCGCCGGACGGGCAATGTCTGTAGCGGCGCGGCTTCGTCGGTGAAGATGAATTTCAGTTTGTGGAAATCGTGGTAAAACAGAAAAGCGTTGCAAGCCAACAGAAACGCCACCACGTAAGGCGTGCCGCGCCACTGCAACGAAATCACCACGACCAGAATGTTGAGCAGAATTGGGAAAGACATCACGGCCCCCAACGTGGCGAAACGCTTGCTGAGCAACAGAAAACCCACGCCTACCTGACTGAACGCCACAAACCGTGCGTACAGACCCAACCCATGGGCAGCGAGTTCTTTTTCCAAGAACGGCGGCCCGATCAACTGCGGGAAGTTGCCATCAGTGAGTTTGCACAGCCCGGAGGTCATCAGAATCAGCCCCAGCCAGAACCGGATGCTGCCTGCCGCAAACTTGCTCATTGCTTTAGTGTATTAGTTAAATAGTACACTATAAATGTACGAAAGCAATTTTCACATTTGCAAGCGTTTGGAGCGTTTTTTTTCAAAACAGACGAAAAAGCCCGACTGTGTGGCAGCCGGGCGGAAACTTACTTTGCTCAAGACCCCTGTCTGCCGACAGGCAGGCAAGTCCAATGACTCACATGGTCTTGAGTTCGGCCGTGCCGAAGAGGACGGAAAAATCTTCGCACCAAATCAGAACGTACTTGAAATCGGAGTCGTACTGGTTTTTGTCCACCTCGTAGTTGAAGTTGCCGTTGAGAGCCTTCAGTTCTCCCAAGTTGATGAACGACGTGGCGCGGGTGTCTTTGGACAGATAAACCTTCAGGTCGGGGCCGCTTGAACTGGAGAAGTTTTCGAGGCGCAACACCAGTTTGTCCGTGTTTTGCAGCAGGCTCACTTTGCCGCTTACCATGTACCGGCCCGCGCCTTGGAACATGCCCGTTCGGCTGGCGGTCAGTCCGGTGGGCAGTTCGTCCGTTGCTTGCAGGGCAATGTCGTCTTTCTTGCAGCCTGTCGTGGCCAAACACAGCAGGGCGAATGCGTACAGGAGAGTTTTCATGGCATTTTTGGGTTTAGGGTTGAATCGGTTTTTGGAATTGCTTGTCGGTTTTGGCTTCGGCTTGGCGTTTTGGGCGATTTTTGCTTAAAAAAACTCCGATTGGCTCGGCAAAATGCGGCTTGCGTGATTGTCTGACGGTGTAACCACCCCGCCCTCCGGGCACCCTCCCGACGAGTCGGGACAGGTTTCCTTGGAAATAAGGAGGGGAGTTCGCCCGTCTGTTGTCTTTTGCAAGCCTATGTTCCCGGTCATCCCGCAAGGCGGGATGACCTGCGTGGCAAAAGCGTCCCGACAAGTCGGGATTGCTCAAAACGCTGCGTTAGATTTTACGGCGGAAGTGCCGCCACACTTGTTGCAGCAACAGCCGCGCCGGGACGGGACGCACGCCACGGCGGCGGTTTTCGCGGCTGGTGCCGTAGATCAGATCAAGGTGACGCATCAGGTCGCGGTAGGCGGCCCGCAGCGTGTAGGCCGGGTCGTAGATGTGGGCCGGTTCGGCACTCACGCCGTTCAGTTCCAAAATGCGGATATTGCGGCCCGCGTACAAATCTTCCAAACTGCTCACTCTCAAGTCGAAGCGGCCGTAGTCAAAGCCTGTGAAATCGCGTGCAATGCGACTGAAGACTTCGTGCAAACGGTCGTCGATCAGGTGATTTGCGTTGCGGAACAGCGTTCCCCGGCAGTGGTTGCCAATCGGTTCGAGCAGGCGTTTTTCACCGGCGGGCGGCACCTCGTTCATTGCCGCGTCGCCGAGGCGTTGGCGCATCCGCCGTAGCTGGAACCTCGCCCGGTCGCTTTGCTGCATCAGTTGCGCCAGCGTCGAACGCCCGTCGCCGGTGACCGACAGGAACTCCTTGGCCGTGATTGAAGTGACGCGGCCTGCCGCTTCGCCGGGCACCCGGTGGAACATTACGCCCAGTTCGTAGGCAAAGTCCACGTACTCCTGCACAATCAACGCGCCGGTGTGGTTCGCCAAGTAGTCGCGCAGGGCGGCTTCGTCGTTTATTTTCTCCACGCGGGTGCCGCGTTCGCCCACGTCGGGCTTGCACACCACCGGAAATCCGATGTTGTGGGCTTCGAGTTGTGCAAGCACTTGTGCAAACGAGGCGTTCTGGGCAAAAAACAGCGAAAACGGCTTGTACGCGTCGGGCAGTTGGTCAAGGATGCCGGTTTTGCTTTCGCCGAAAAACCCGCCCGCCTCAATGCCGGGGTTCACCGCCGTGAAAAACGTGAACGACCGGGCACGCCACGCCAGCCACAAGTAATACGGCAGCAGCGGCAGGTAGAACAGCCACCAGTCCCAGTACTCGTAATTGAGCAGCTTCACCCACCAGAGCGGCCGCTTGGCGGTTATTTGGCGGGCGGTTTGCCGTCCGGCCCATTTTGTTTCGTAGCCGATTTCCAATTCACTGCTCTTCATAGGCGGCTTTCAGGCTTTTGGTGGTGTGGTTGATCAAGTCTTCGTAGAGCATTTCCACGAGGCCGTTCAGGTTGGTCACGGCGGTGATGCTCACGGTGAAGACTTCGGAACGACGCATCCGCACGTCGTTGGTGGTGTCGCCGGTGCCGCCAAACCGATGGAACTGCAAAATGTCGTCCAGTTCAGGTTCCGGACGGCCCTTCAACCACTGGGCAAACCACTGCTCGCGTTGCCGCCGCACCAGGGCCGGGTACAGCGTCACCGACGACCAGACGTGCGGCTGCGTGGTGTCCACCTCGGCCACGTGCAATTGCGCCGCATTCCAACGCAACTCGCTCATTTCCAATGTGTCGCCTTCTTTCAGCACCAATAATGTAAACGGCTCAATGCCGGTGAAATCATACGTCTGGGCAAAATCCTGCACGCTGTTGAAGCGGAAAAAGTCAAGCACCATTAGCCCCCGGCTGCGGCGGTACGGCGGCTGCCGCACGTGCGCCTCGAAAGCCCCGTTGAGCAGCACCAGCGTGTAGCCGTTGTCGGCCGAGGCAATCCAGGTGCCTTGCGCCTCGGTGTCTTTCGGATAGACGGCCAAGACCCGGCCTTCCCGGTAAGGCTGCGGCGGGAACGCGGGCGGACGGAGACGGCTTTCGTCTCGGTTGGAAGCCAAGATGAAACGCTGCCCGCCCAACGGCAAAAAAGTGACAGTACACATGTGTCGTTTAAAGTTTATCGTTTTGCGTTTAATGTTTTTGGTTCATTCGTACCTCGAAGTATGGGTTTTCGTTTTGGGCAAAATTTGCCCAAAACGCCTGCGATTGTTTGTGACCCCTACAAACCGGTGCAAGCGAAGACGCTTGCACCAGCAATTTTGATGAATGAGTTATGAGTGAAGCGTTTTGAGCATTTTTTGCCTAAAACGCCTGCGATTGGTCGCTTAAAAGTTCTGATGTAGCCGGTTATGCGAACGGTTCGTGTCTCTACTGAACCGTGGGATTTCGTGGATATTTCCGTCTCGAGACGAACAAGTACCGCTTTTTAAAAAGCGATGCACATTGGCAAAGTCTTGTTGTTATTCGCTCATTTACTCATTGACTTCTGGTACCGCGTCGTTGAGTAAGCCACGCCGAATGTTTCGGGCAGGCGCAGGTGCGGACAACTGGCTTCCACGCCGATGCGCACCAAGGCTAAATGATGAACGCAATGCTCAATGTTGTAGGCCAGTTCGCGGTAGAAAGTGGTCGGGATGGCGATGCCCAAGGCACTGTCGTCCAGCGTCATGTGCAGTGTCAGGGCCACGTCTTGTTCCAAGGCCGCCAAACGGCCGCCCAATGAGGCAATGGCCTGTTGCGCCACTTCCGGCTCGGTTTCGAGGCGGAGGTTGCGTGGCCGTTTCTCATAATTGACCGAACCGGTTTGCAGTCCGTCGAGCAGGCATTGGTAGAACTCAACCACGTGCCGCAAATGCTTGCCAATGGAACTGCCCGACAACACGCGCAACGGTGATTTGTACTCGGCCTCGGTAAGTTGGCAAACCAAGTCGCGCAGTTGTTCCAGTGTGTTTACGGAAGATTGTTGAAGGAGCATGGTTGTAGGTTGGAAGTGGTAAGTTGTAAGTGGTAAGTAGGCAGTCTTGGGTAGTGAGTCTTGAGTCTTGAGCAAAAAAAAGTTCAGTATCTTGAAAACCAACGTATTAAGTGGTCGCGCAAAAGTTTTTTGGGAGGTGCCGCTTGGGATTACAAATCCCTGGCAGTCCGGTTCGGGATTGCAAATCCCGAACAGCCAATGGCTCTTTCGGATTTGCAAACGCAAGTTCGGCGAAGCCAATCCGAAAGCAACCTGTCCCGAATCTGCGATTCGACCCCAAGCGCACTAACAACTTTTGCTTGACCACTTACAAACGATTTTTCACTCCGAAGAGAGAAGGCTAATGACTGACTACTAACGACTTGTCACTTATGTGTTTTCGGCAGCAGGTTTCGTGCCCGCCGCGTTTTGGGCATTTTTTGCCCAAAACGCCTGTTCTCAGTTCTTGGCTTGCCGGACGGCCTTCATGCTGATGTCAATCGTCACTTCGTCGCCCATCACCCAACTGTTGCCGCCCACGTCGTAGGTGCGCCGGTCTATCTTGAAACTACCCGCAAACACACCGGTTCCGTTGGCTTCGGTAAATGTGAACGGGATTTCCACTTCCTTGGCAACGCCTTTCAGTGTCAGTTGGAACACGCCGTTGTACTTGCCGGTACCCACCGCCGCCAGCCGCACCGATTTCAAAGTGATGCGCGGGTGGCTGGCTACGTCAAAATACTCGGCCTTGCGCAAGTGGTTGTCGCGGGCGTTGATCCCGGTGTCAATGGTGCGGGCATCCACCGAGGCTTCGATTTGCCCCTGCCCCGGTTGCGCCGGGTCGAAGCGGATGGTACCGCCAAAGCCGCCGAACGTGCCGTTCACCTTGATGCCCGCGTTGCGAATACTGAACTTGACAGTGGCGGATTGCGGTTTCCAGTCAGACTGCGCCACTGACGACACGATTGGAAGCAGGGCAGCGAGCAAAAACAACGGTTTCATACGCGAGGGTTAGTGGTTCGATTCCGAAAAATGAAGAAATCGCCTGACAGTCAAAGCGTTTTAGGCAAATTTCGCCTAAAACGCAAGGTGGCACGGCCGCCACAACCATCTGTTTTAGGCAAATTTCGCCTAAAACGCAAGGTGGCACGGCCGCCACAACCATCTGTTTTAGGCAATTTTCGCCTAAAACGCACGGCGGCACGGTCGCCTCGACAATCTTGTTTTGGGTAAATTTTGCCTAAAACGCACGGCGGCACCGCCGCTACAACCATCTGTTTTGGGTAGATTTCGCTTAAAACGGCACGGCTGCACTTGCCTTGCCGCTGCTTTCAAAACCGGCGGCTCACGCCCAGCGTCAGCAGCGAGGCCTTGTTTCGGAAACGGTCGTTGGTCAGTTGCCCCACACGTTGCACGGGGCGGTCAGTGGTGTATTCGGTGAACATGAACTGGAAGCCCGCCTTCGCCGCCCATTTGTCGCTAAGCCAGTACCGCACGTACCACTCCGAGTTGAGGCTGCCCCGGTCGCTGTCGCTGATGAGCAGGATGTTGAAAGCCGTAGGCTTGGCGTTGGCGGCCGTGCCGCGTCCGTTGTTGACAAACGTGCCGTTCTGGCTGTTGCCGATACTGAAACCGATGGCATCAATGTTCATGCCTACGTCGAGCCGGTCTTTCAGTATGGGCGGCGTGTACGTCAGGTAAACAGCCGCGTTCAGGAAAACCACACGCGGGCCGGGAAGCCGCAGCGTATCCAAATTTGCAGCAATGGTTTCGCTGAACAAAGCCGCGAAACTCTCCTTGCCGCTCGTGATTGCAGCCGGTGCCGTAGTGTAGTCTTGATCGGAGCCAAAGTAGGCACTGAGCCGCAGCCCGTAGCCGACTTTGAACCGCTGTTTGCCTTTGCCGAACCCATGCAGGCGGTGCCACGAAACGGCTCCGGCCGCTTGGCCGCCAGCCACATACACCGATGCCTCCGCCAAGTTGTCTTTCGACTGGACTTGGCCAAAAACGGGGGCCGCCAGCCAAAGCAAGGCGACAACCAAAGCGAGTTTTGTCAAAGCGTTTGTTTTCATGGTCTTTAGGAGTGGTTTTGTTTGGTACGAGGGAACAAACCGAGTACAAAATCGAAAGCGGTTTTTCGATACAGCAGCAGCAAGAACAGGCAACTTGCCCAAACCAAAACAGCATAGGCAAACAACTGTCCGCCGTCGCCTTGCACACTGATGCCCAGTGTGGTGAAGTGAAAGAGGATGGCTCCGCTCATGGTACCCAGCCCCAGCAAGGCTCCCAGCCAAGTGAATCGCGGCATGAACAGCAGCACGGATGCAATCAACTCGACTACGCCCGAGCCGATGCGTCCCCACGGCTCCATCCCGACGGTTGTAAAAATGTAAACCGACTCTTCTGCGGCGGTAAACTTGAAAAACAACGTTTGCAGCAGGATAACAGCAGCCACCAAGCGGGCCACCCACGGCAGCAGTTTAAGCAGATTCTTCATGGTTGAAGCGGTTTTGGATAAGTGCCCGAAAATAGTTTTATCTGTCCCGACAGGTCGGGACGCTCGGCAATCATTTGGTAATCAGTCTGTCAATTTATTCAACCAAAGACTAAAGACTAACTACTAATGACCAAGTACTTACAAGCGACAGGTTTCAGAATTGTTGCGCACCCACAAACTTCCGCCAGTTGGCATCGGCGTTGCGGTGCAGGTTTGTTTCGTCGGCATTCCATTTGGGCAGGGTGTTGTTGAAAAACCGGTTGTAAAACAGGTACAACTTGCCGCCTTTCACTTTGTAGGTTTCCGGGTCAACGGGCACTTTCTCGCCTGTTTTGCCCATGGCGTAGGCGCACCAGCCGCCGTATTGCGGCTCGTAGGCGGCGGGCGTTTTGCGGAAAGCCTCCAGATTGGCTTTGCTGGAAAAAAGGTAGGTCACGCCTTGGTGGACAAGCGTCAGTTCGGAATTGCCTTTGCGTGGCTTGCCCGCAAAATAGCTCACCGGGTCGTAACCTTGCAGGGCCAGCCCTTGCTCAAGGTTGAATTCTTTCTTGCGTTCGGCAGCGGTTTGGGCATGGGCTGCGCCCACCACCAAACAGAGAACAATCATACACAGCGTTTTCATGGGGTTTTGTCGTTTGTTACGCAACAAAACTATATACACTCCTTCGCTGTAATTGTCAGCCAGCCGACAGATGTCGGAAAATTCTCGCTTTTTTGCCCAAAACGCTTTTAGGACTTTCGCTTGCCAAGAAAAAAGCTGGATTCGTAGCTCCGGATGTTATTCGGAGACCCACGTGGCATGGATTTGCCAAGGCAGAACCACGCTTCGCGTGGTCTCCGAATCACATTCGGCGTTACAAGCGAAAGTCCTGGCTTTTTAAAAAACACCGGACAGTTGAATCGCCGAACATCAGCCGAAAAACCGTATAAGCCTTCGGGGTGCAAAATTCATTTGCGTACAGGGCTTACGCAACGAGAAGCAAAAACTCACACAAAGGCACGAGTTTTCGCGCAATGCACGAATTGTCAATGCATTCGCTGAGATTTTGCGCAACAAGCCTTGGTTCATTGGTTGCTGCAACGGCTACACAAACGCCTTGTAGTTAGGAATGGTGAACGACTGTCGGCTGTACTGGAGCAGGTTTTGCTCGGTGAGTTCGTTGATCAGCGTTGCCACCGTCTGCCGTGACGCGCCGATGATGTGGGCAATATCCTGTTGGGTGAGGAAGTGCTGGGTGCTGAGGCTGTTGCCGTCTTGACTGCCGTTTTGGGCAGCGAAAGATTTGAGGAATTCGACGAGGCGGGTGCGAACGTCTTTGAACACCAAGTCGGAAAAGCGGTTTTCCAAAGTCTTGAGCCGCCAGCCCACTTGCTTGGTGTAGCGGATGGCCAAGGTCGGGTGTTTTTGGAGCACTTGCTCAAAATTGCTGAGTGTGAACGAACAAACCGCCACTTCCGGACTGGCAGCCCGTGCAAACTCGTTCTCGGTGCGGCTTCCCGCTTCGTCCAGCGTGATTTCGCCGAAAATGTCGCCCTGCATCAGCACCTCTTTGGTCACTTCGTTGCCGTCTGCGTCAAGGCTGATGATTTTGAGGGTGCCTTTCTTGAGGAAATAAATGCGTTTCTCGTCGTCGTGGGCAAAATAAATATCCTCGTTTTTGCGGGCTTTCCGGAAGTTGCTGATAATGCAAAGCGTTTGCACGTCGTCGCTGCTGAGTTGCGAAAACAAGTGGTGGTTACGCAGATACCAGTATTTCACGTCTCTTTCCATGTTCATACAGGGGCCAAATGTGGAGTACGGTCACCCAATTAAAGGAATATTCCGGACAATTTCCAGATTCCCAGCCCGAACAGCAGCCAACCGACTGCCGCTTGCACGGCACGGCTGCCAAACCAAGTGAGTATTTTGTCACGGTGGCGGTCGGCGAACACGGCCAGCCCGGCCAATAGCAAAAACGCTCCGCCCGCCGCTCCCGTCACAAATGCCCCGCGCAGCCAGTCGTTTTCCAGCGCAAACGCAGGATTGAGAAACACGAAAATGCCCAACCAAAACGGAAGCAACTGCGGATTGGCCATGCCCAATCCGAAACCTTGCCAAAAAGAAAGCAGCGTTTTCTGCGACAACCGGGCGGGCGGCCTGCGGGCGGTGGCCACGTACCAAACGCCTGCCGCCGCCAAGACAAAGCCCGCCGCCACCTCAAGTCGTTGAAAAAGAGCCGGATACGCCGCCAACCGATGACCGATGAAAACGGCCAGTGTCGCATACAGCAGTTCGGGCAGGCTGCCGCCCGCCGCCAGCCACAGGGCCGCCCGGCGGTTGCGCACCAAGGCCGTGCGCACCACCGAGACGTTGACCAACCCGGCTTGCAGCGAACCGACGAAGCTGATGCAAGCCGTGCAGAGGAATACAAGTGAAAAGGCCAGTGCAGTCATGGAAGCAGCGTTTCGGTCAGTTGATGCCAGCGGCAGCCGTGATTTGCAGGGTTTTCTCGTCTTGCCAAAATACCACCGCGCGGTACTGGTCGGCGGCGTAGCGTGGCGGCAATTCAAACATACCTACGGTTTTTCCACTCCCGACGGATTGCAAGTCAACCACAACGCTTTGGTAGTCAAGGCGGCGGCCTGCGTTTTCGCCCGCTTTCACGTCGGTGGCCACGTGCCGCTCGGACACCGCCAGCCACAACCGGCCGCTGCCGGTTCCGGTGTAGGCATACTGCAACCGGTTGCCTTTGCGTTTCAGTTCCAACCTGGACTTGGGCGGCGTGGCCAGTGCCTCGGCCACAGTGGCATTGGCCTCCTCACGCTGGTTGCCTACAAAAACCCACCGGCCGTTGACGACCATCTGCGGCGTATAGACACCTTCGTTGACAAACTTGGCGGCGTAGGCCCGCTGGCGACTGGTGTAAGCTGCCTTGCTGAAGCGGTCTTTCCAGCCCAACCGGTTCCAGTAGTCCACGTGGAAGTTCAGGAAAAAGACCGGCTTGCGTTCGGCAAGGGCCTTGGTCTCCATTTCGGCAACGAGGCGTTCGGCGGGCGGGCAGGAGCTACAACCCTCGGAAGTAAACAATTCGACCACGGCGAAAGCAGACGGAGCCACAAAAGTGGTTTTCGGGCCGGGCGGCACGCCGCCGATGCCCAGCAGCCCTAAAGCGAGGA
>JALOMD010000406.1 GCA_025455595.1 Cytophagales bacterium
CAGTCGTTGGGTGAAGGCGGCAAGTTGTGGAACGAAGTCGAAAACCAGAACCGCCTCGTGGCCCTCTGGAAGGAAATCGCCCGCCGCTATGCCAACGAACCCATGATTGCTGGCTACGACTTGGTGAACGAGCCGCAGCCGACGCAGTCGCTGGAGCAGTGGCGCGGCTTGGCCCAGCGCATCACCGATGCCATCCGCGAGGTGGACAAAAACCACGTGGTGATTGTGGAAAAAGCCCTGTCGGTGAACCGCAACTTCAACCTCGACGAAAACCTGAACTTCCCCGACATCCGCGACGACAACCTGATGTACACGTTCCACATCTACGACCCCATCGAGTACACGCACCAGAACGCGGCGTGGACTGGTTTCGGTGACGGCGGCAAATATCCCGACGAAAACATCATTACGCCCCTGGGCACAGTGAGTTGGCTGGCGGCCGTTACCGGCAATCCCCGCGCACCGGGCGGCAGTTCGGGCTGGAACTACTACGAAGGAACCAAACACCGCATCAGCGACCCGAAAATCTCGATGGCAAAGGTGGTACTGGCGGGCAATGCCGTGGGCGGCCGGGTCTATTTCGACGACTTCGTGGTGAAAGAGTACGACCCGAACGGTAACTTCGTCCGCGACGTGATGAGCGTCAAGCCCACGGCCGACAAAGAGGTATATTTCTGGTCGAGCAACAACGCTGGCAAAGGCGGCCTTACCGACGGCACCGGGCGCAACGGCGGGGCAGGCTATTATGTCGAAGGCACCACGAGCTACGCCAACTTGAACTTGGACTGGACGCGTTTCGTACCCCAGCAAGGGTTTTCGTACCAAGTCAGCGGCTGGATGCGCGGCGAAAACGTGGCGGGCAACGGCGAGGCCAACATCCGGCTTGACTTCGAGAACGTGGACGGCACAGTGGCCCGGCGCAACAAGGCGTATCTGGAAACCAGCCTGAAACGTTTCGTGGACTTTGCCAAAAAGCGCAACCGCCCGATGTATTTGGGCGAATATGGGGTCATCGCCGGTTGTTTCGAGCCGGGCAAAGGCGGCCTCCAGTGGGTCAGCGACATGGTTGACATCAGCCTCGCCAACGGCCTGCACAGCACTTACCACGCCTACCACGAGGACAGTTTCGGCATCTACCCCGGCTACGGAACGCCAGTTGACCCCGCCAAAGGCCGCCGCGAACTGATTGATTTGTTCACACAGAAGTTCAGGTAGGAGCAGAGGGCAGGGGGCATGGGGCATGGGATGTTTTAAGCGAAAATTGCCCAAAACGCCTTTGTCAGAACCTTGATTTTCAAATGACTCGCGTGATGGACATGATTGCCCGGCTCTCTATCATGCTCATCACAAAAATCAGTGTAGAATCACAGTTCGGACAAGAAAGCGTTTTGGGAAATTTTTGCTCAAAACGCCAGTCGGCGTTCAAGCAAACACCTTGTCACTTTAGTGCCTGCCGGAAATTAGCTTATGTTGTTTTCGGCGTATAAACTGACCACTTACGACTTGCGACTAACGACTTACCACTTCTGTGTATTTTCTGTAAATCCTCAGCCAATTGACGGCTCCGCTGGCGGCTAAGAAACAGAACACCAAATAGAGCAGGCTATAGAATTTCACGTCCTTGACGTAATACATGTACGTACTCACGATGTCAATCAGAATCCACGCGTACCAGCATTCTATCTTCTTGCGAATCATCCAAAATGTGGCAGCAATGCTGGCAATCGTGGTGAACGAGTCGAGGTACGGGAAGGCACTGGGCTTGGCGAACACCGCCGGGAAAAACACGTGCAAGCGGCTCGAAAACGCCCCCAGCAGCAGCACCGCCACCGCCACGGCGGGCAGCCAGAGCAGCCAGTCGCGGCGCGTCAAGTAGCTGACTTTCAGTTCGTTTTTGCGGTCGGCCTCGTGTGCTTCGGGGTGCTTCCAACTCCACCAGCCCGTGACAGTGGTGACGCAATAGAAAACCTGCAAAAACATGTCGGGATAAAGCTGCACTTGGTAGAACAGGAAAAACGACAGAATCACGTTCACCAGTCCCACGGGCCACGTCCACACGTGGGCAACGGAAGCCAGCCAAACCCCGGCGGCCCCGGTCACCACTCCGAAGAACTCCAGATAGCTCATCGGGTAGCCGAATACGGTGAAAAAAACGTGGTCTATGTCGAAGAAAAACATTTAGAAGTACGATTTACGAGGTACGAAGTACGAGTTGAAAGTTACAGGTTGAAAGATTACAGGCGTTTTGGGCGTTTTTTGTCCGAATCATGGTTCGGACAAACGGCGTTTCGGACGTTTTTTGCCTAAAACGCCTAATTGGCCAAGATTTCACCCTGAAATGGGGAACACATTAGCACTGGGCACAGCCCGATGGGGCGGCGTGTTTGACGAAACTGCAAAAACGGCGTTTTTATTACACACGACGGGTGGGCAGGGTTTTACCGCCGCAAATTAGGAGAGATTTTCGGGTGAAATACGAGGTGCGAAAAGCGGATTTCATAAAAATTGCCCAAAACGCTTTGTCTAATTGAACAAAAGGCGTTCTGGGTAATTTTTTGCTGATTCCCATATGGAATACAAGCGTGCGAGTTTTCACGCATAACCCATCACTCATAACTCTCCTTTCGCTTCCGGGATAGTGACCGTAAACGTGGTTCCCACGCCCGGCAGCGAGTCCACTTCGATGTGGCCGCCCATGGTGAGCAAGGTCTCCTTGACAATGTAGAGGCCCAGTCCTGAGCCGGAAGATCGGGTGGAAACCTTGAAAAACATGTCGAAAATGCGGTTGATATACTCCGGCTCAATGCCGATGCCGTTGTCGGAGATGGTGAGGCGGGCCATGTCGGTCACTTCGGCCACGATGCTCACGAAGGCTTCTCGACCCGACGACCGGTAGCGGACGGCATTGGAAAGCAAATTACCGATCACCGAACGGATACGCTCTTCGTCGCCGTAAAAAGGCGCGTTTTGCGAAACCCGGATGCGAAACTCGACCGTTTGGGCGTTTTTGGCGTATTTGAGGGCGTTCACCAAGTCGTGAATCATGCCGTCGAAATCCACTTTTTGGCGGCGCATGCCCAGCTTCTTGTTCTTGGCATATTGCGTGATGTCAATCAACAGTTCGTCAAGCTTGTGTACGCTCTTGCCTATCATGGAAATGTATTCCTCGCGTTCTGCCTCGTCCTCCTCCGACTGGAACAGTTCCACCAACCCCATCACCGAGGCCAGCGGTGCCCGCATGTCGTGCGACGACCGGTAGATGAAATGGTCGAGTTCGTGGTTCAGCTTGGTCAGTATCTCGTTGGTTTCGCTCAGGTTCTTCTCGTAGTTTTTCCGTTCCGAGATGTCCAAGGCCGAAAACGCTACGCGCCTCACCACACCATTGCCATTGCGAATCGGCACAAAGTTCAGGCTCATCCAGGCGGTTTTGCTCCCTACCATCACCTGTACGTCTTCCTGCACGGTGTTCCCGGCAAACGCCTGCGTGAGGCTGTTTTCCAGCAAGGCCCGGTTTTGCGGATTGGTGTAGTCCAAGTAAGGCTTGCCCACTTCAAGCGTGTGGCCGTACACGGCTTGGTAGTAGTCGAAAAACCGTTTGTTGAACAGTTCCACTTCCCATTTCCGGTTGATGAGCATCATCATCTGGCCGTTGCTGTCCAGCACCGACTTCAGTTTTTCGCGTTCGTGGACAATGGTTCCGTTGCGGATTTGGTTCAGAATCAGGTAAACGAACAGAATCGTGACCGACAGCGACAACACCAGCGAATAGAGAAAAACCATGTGTCGCTCCGCAGGCGTGTGGTCGGCCAGCAACAGGCGGTGGCCGGTAAGTTCCATCAGCACCCAGACATTCAGCGTGAGGCCGAGGTACAGGTAGAACCAAAGCTTGTTTTTGAACGAAAGCGTAACGAAAATGGCAAAGAAGACCGGAAAATAGAACAAATAAACCCCCGCTTCGAAGCCGTAGCGGGCATCGTGCAGAAAAATGATGGCATTGGCAACCAAAACATAGACTGTGGCCGTAGCCAAGTAGTAGCCCCGGTAATGCAAATACAACAGCCCGACAAACAGCACCAGATTGAAACCACACAACGCCGCCAGCCAATACTCGCCCATTACCAAGTCAAGCAGACCCGTAGTGACGAAAGTGCCCATGCAAATGAGCATGAACTGGTAGGAAATGATGGCGCGGAAATGCCACGGCTCCAGTTGGCGTTGCTTGGCGGGATATTGGAAAACGTACTGTAGGAAAGAATACGGCGCGTGGTGCGGTGACATGGGTTTTTCGG
>JALOMD010000407.1 GCA_025455595.1 Cytophagales bacterium
CACGTCTTGCAGGTTGTCCCACAGCTTGAAGTAGTTGCGCAGCGTATCGGTGGGTGCGGGTATGTTGTTGGCAAGGTCGGGCTGCCAGCGTTCGATGGTTTTGGCTTCGGACAAATACTCGAACAACTGCCGGGTGTCCACCAGATACTGGTCCACGTGATCGAAGTCTTGCAGCAACGTGTAGGCCCAAGACGTGAACCGGTCGAACTGCACGTTGGGGTCGGTTTCGCGGCAGGTGTCGAACAGCAGCCACAGCAGTTGGATGGGATCGATCAGTTCGGCCTCAGCGGCTTGGGCGATGAAGTCGTCCACGGGCACGATTCTCGGCGACCAAATGGGCTGCTCCGTTTGCAAGGCCAAGGCCCGTTTGAAAAAATAGCAAGCCCGGTTGGTAGGCAGCACCACCGTCACCCGCTCCAAATCATGTTGGTGCCGCTCGAATATATGTTCCGCCGATTGTTCAAGAAACGTCTTCTTCATGCCGTTCGTCAACCCGTATCCCCGCTTTTTGTTTGGTTCGGCCTTGGCAGCCGCTTCACAAAAGTCCGACAATTCCTTTACCCGCACAAAACAAATGGTTAGATTTGTTTCATGGCAAACCTATAACCAACCCAGTATGGTTCAAGACAGGAAATCAGAAGTCATTGCGCATCCGTCAGCATTGAGAGCGTTGAGTTTCTTCTCCGGGGCGATGGGATTAGATATCGGGCTGGAGCAGGCGGGTATTACAACTTTACTGGCCTGCGAATTTGATAAAGCGAGCCGTCGTACTATCACTGCGAACAAACCGGAGCTTGGCCTAATCGGTGATATCACACGGTACTCGTCGGAGGATATTCTGGCTTATGCCGGGACAGAAGACGTGGATATCATTGTAGGCGGGCCACCTTGCCAAGCGTTCAGTACAGCGGGAAAGCGACGGGGATTCGAAGATGCGCGGGGAAACGTTTTTCTGAAGTACCTTCAAATCGTTTCGGACATATTGCCGCGTTATGTTGTCATTGAAAACGTTCGGGGATTGCTTTCGTCCAGTATCGGTGTCGAAATTGACGATGAAGTGTTCAGAGAAATGCCTGTCGGTTTTGCCGAAACAAAGGGTGCGACACTGTTTTATGTCAAAAAGCGGCTCGAATACATGGGATACCGAGTCTCTTTTAACCTGTATAATTCCGCTAATTTTGGAAGCCCGCAGATTCGCGAACGTGTCGTCATTATCGGGACATTGGAGGATCTCCCGGTTCCATACCTCGCTCCTACCCATGCCGAGCACCCCACAAACGGCCTACAACCTTGGCTTACTTTTCGCGAAGCCATATCCGGCATTCCGGCCGGACAAAAAACCTTTACACCTTATGCTGAAAAGCGGCTTAAGTATGTGAGTTTGCTCGGCCCCGGCCAAAATTGGCGCGATTTGCCGGAAGAACTACAAAAAGAGGCAATGGGGCAATCCTATTATTTAGGAGGCGGCAAAACCGGATTCTACAGGCGGTTAGCTTGGGACAGACCTGCCCCTACGCTGGTCACTGCTCCCGCCATGCCTGCCACCAACTTGGCCCACCCTGAAGAAAACCGACCTCTGAGTGTCGAGGAGTACAAGCGTGTGCAGGAATTTCCCGACGAATGGGTTATTTGTGGCAACATTGCCGAACAATACCGACAAATAGGCAACGCCGTACCAGTAAGCTTGGGTCGAGCCATCGGGAGAACTATTGTTAGCCACCACAAAAGGGAACTTTTAGTTGACCATGCTGTTTCGGAGTTTTCGCGATATAAAAACACCTCGGATAAAGCTTGGGCAAACGATTTCCAAAAGCGAGCCAAGCTAAATTCGTCCAATGAGCAACGGGCCCAAATGGAACTCATATTTTAAATAAGGCCGTTTTGACCAAAATTTTGCCAAAACACCGCCCATGAAGCCTACTACTGCGTTTGACGAGTATTCTATAGAAACTGCCGTAAACTATGGACGCGAAATACTGGGTGCCAAGTGGGACAAGCCCATTGAAACGGTTCTTGGCGTGGCACTCAGCGACAAACGAAACCTACCTGCGTTGGGATTCAAAGAGTCACAAGTAATTAACTTCCAAGCTTACATCGGAAAATGGGTCAGGTGTTACCGGAACGGCTACGAATCGAGGCCATCGGCCAAAACCGGAAAGCCAGGCGGTACTGTGCCTGATGGAATTGTCGAATACATCCTGCGTGCCAAACTCCCCAATTTGGATGATCAAACCGCAGTGCAGATCGTGGCGGGTCATACGCTGTTGATGAGTATTGAGTCTTTGGTGGGGCAACTGTTAGAAGAATATTTGGCCGTACAACTTGCCGCAGACGGTTGGTGTTGCTGCTGGGGCAGCACCATAGACGCGGTTGATTTTTGCAGAGCAGACGGTTCGTTACTGCAAGTGAAAACCAGTGACAACACCGAAAACAGTTCCAGCAGCCGGGTACGAAACGGAACAACCATTGAGAAATGGGCCAGACGCAATTCGAAGCGGGCCAATATTTACTACTGGGAGGAGTTGAACCATAAGGTTGGCCGGAACGATTTGTCGGAAGAAGGGTTCAGGCAGTTCGTAAAAACAGTCTTAGACTCCAATCCTGCTTGCTTCTACATAACCGCAGGTCATCCCTTAACGAAATAAAACACCCGTTTTAACCAATTCTTGCCCAAAACGACTTCAGAGCCGTTTCGGATACTTCTCCTTCAAATACGCAAAGTATTTTTTGAAATCCGAACCGAACCGGGTGCGAAACTCCTCGGCGAATTGGTTTTGCTGCGCCCGGTAGCGGATGTATTCCATGAAAAACGTGTTGTTGGGCAACGGGCCAGTCCAGCCGAACGGACGCGGCTTGCCGTCAATAGTCAGGGTGTCGGCGGTGCGGATGATTTGTGCAATCAAGCGGTTTTTCAGCGTATCCTTTTCGCTGGTCGGCCGGTCGGGTTGGAACGTCCCGTAGAGGCTGTCGAGCCGCTGGGCACCGCGCAGCACGTGGTCGTAGTATTTTTCGCGATACTGCTTGCCGGTTTCGTATTGCCGGTATTCCGGCGAGTCCTTGCCGAACCTGTGGACGAGAAACATCTTCGTACCCTCGTCGCCCACAAAATCGGCCAGGTTTTCGTTGTATTCCACATTGTCTTTGACGAACAGCGTGCCGTGCGTGAGTTCGTGGATGATCAGGTTGGCAAGCCGCCCTGGCGAGCGGTACAACATGCTGCTCAGAATCGGGTCTTTGAACCAGCCCAGCGTGCTCCAGCCCGCCGCCGTGCCGATGTCAGTGTCCAAACCCTTGGCTTTCCAGACTCTTTCCTCCTGAACCGCCTTCAGCGAGTCGAAGAAGCCCTTGTACGGCATTTCGCCCAAGAACGGGTATGACCACTGGTGCGGCTCCAAGGCATACGGCTCGCAGGCCGTAACCACCCATATCGAAGGCCGTCCCTTCTGGTCGTACACGGCGGTGTAGTTTTCGGACGGGCTGATGCCCAGCGAATCGAAGGCGAAGCGACGGATTTCCTGCACCAGCCGCAGTTTGGTTTTCAGCGAGTCGGGAAACGACGGGTCTTGCAGCACCTCGTCCACCGGACGGGCGTTCCACACCACGTCCAACTGACCGCGCAATTGGGCTACGCCATAGGTAATCCACTGCCATTGCCACGCGGCCAAAACCGCCAACACAAGCAGCAGCGCAACGCCTGCTTTTTTCAATTTTTTTCTCAAAACGCTCCGAAAATTATGGTAATACCCAAACACGTACCGCCCGAAAAACGTTACTTTTGAGCCAAGCAGCGTGTTGCCTCGCGAAGGTACAACAGCGGGGTTAGAAGTCAGAGAGCAGAGGTCAGAATCGGACGAACGCGGCGATGGCATTTTGGCGGCCTCACCCCCGGCCCCTCTCCCAAGGAGAGGGGTGACTTGCAACCAAACCAGCCTGTTTATCCAAATGCTTTTGGGACAGAGAGCCAAGTCAATCCCGAAACACACCCCTCTCCTTGGGAGAGGGGCCGGGGGTGAGGCCGCCAAAACGCTGGTTTTCAACCCAAAAAGCGGCAGCCCATTTAATTACTGAAAATTATTAAATTAATATTGTTATCATTTCAAATAATGTTCGTAACTTGCGTACGCAAAAAGCTTCTTTCCCTTCCACGATTTAAAGTTTCCTGACAATGGCAGAAAAAGAGAAACCCTCCAACGACAACAAACTCGCCAAGCTGAAGGCTTTGCAGACTACCATTGAGAAGTTAGACAAGGCCTATGGCAAGGGCACTGTGATGAAGTTGAGTGAAAACAAGGTGATGGATGTCGGCTCCATTTCGACAGGCTCCATCGGACTGGACGTGGCATTGGGTATCGGCGGGGTGCCGCGCGGACGGATTGTGGAGATTTTCGGGCCTGAATCTTCGGGTAAGACCACGCTGACCATGCACTGCATCGCCGAAGCGCAGAAGGCAGGCGGCCTGGCGGCGTTCATCGATGCCGAACACGCCTTTGACCGCGTTTATGCCGAGAAATTAGGCATCGACGTGAGCAACCTTTACATTGCCCAGCCCGACAACGGCGAGCAAGCCCTCGAAATTACCGAAAACCTCATCAGTTCGGGTGCCATTGACATCATCGTGATTGACTCGGTGGCCGCCTTGGTGCCCCGTGGCGAAATCGAAGGCGAAATGGGCGACAGCAAGGTGGGCCTGCACGCCCGGCTGATGTCGCA
>JALOMD010000408.1 GCA_025455595.1 Cytophagales bacterium
GGAGCTTGCCCCGACTTGCCGGAGGCAAGACGCTGAAAGCAAGGCGGGAGGGATCTGCCTGTTTCCAGCCCGCAGGCACCTGTCTGGCCCGACTTTGTACCAAGAAGCTGTTCAAATCCATATTTTTAGGACTTTCGCTTTTTGGCAAACAGAAAGAATTATGTTTGGTCTATGCTACCCGAACTGGAGTATGCGGAGTACCTGCCGAGTACTCCGTTCGACTACACGTGCACCAATACACGCGCACCAACCTGCCCGACCACAAGCCGTCGTTGAACCATGACGCTTCGAGAAGACCTGTTTTCCGAGTACTTGGTTTTTCAGCTTGTACAACCTTTTATTCCGGGTTCATTTCCAGAAACTGCTGAAATTACTCATCCCGCCAGCAGCCGTTTCACCGTTTCCGAAATCGCCCGGCCTTCGGCTTTGCCCGCCAGTTCCTTGGTGGCGGCACCCATCACCTTGCCCATGTCGGCGGGGCTGGCAGCCCCCACGCGACTGATGATGTCGCGCAGTTTGGCTTCCAGTTCGTCGGCGGAGAGTTGCTTGGGCAGGTAGCGTTCAATCACGGCCAGTTCGGCCAGTTCCTTGTCGGCCAAGTCGTGGCGGTTCTGCTGCTGGAAAATCTCCGCCGACTCGCGGCGTTGCTTGGCGGCTTTGGTCAACAGCCGCATCTCGTCCTCGAGCTTGAGGTCGCCGGTGCCGCCTTCCTTGGTTTCTTCCAGCAAAATCAGCGATTTGATGGAACGCAACGCCGTCAGCGTATCTTTCTCCTTGGCCAGCATGGCCTGCTTGATGTCGTTGTCTATTTGGGTCTTTAAGCTCATTTTGAAAGTGATGAGTGGTAAGTGGTAAGTCGTAAGTGGTAAGTGGGCAGTCGTCAGTAGCAAGTGGCAAGCAGCCGTTTTGGGCAAGAATTGCCCAAAACGCTAAACGCTAAACGCTAAACGCTAAACGCTAAACGCTCAAAGCATGATATTCGACACGGCGCGGGTGAGGTGTTCGATCTCGTCGGCGGCGGCGCGTATTTTCTCAATCATTTCCTTCGATTCACTGACATCCGGGTGATGCTCGGCAAGCAACTGGGCCAGGCCCATCAGGCGGGCCAGCGGCGCACGCACCCGGTGCGAATTATGGAACACATACTCGGCGATTTGGTGGTTTTTCAGAACCAAGTTCTGCTCATAGACCTTGCGTTCGGTGATGTCCAAGATGCCGCCAATCATGCGGACGGGCTTGCCTTCCGGGTCTTTGATGATGTGGCCCTTGTCATAGACAAACGCGTACGAGTCGTCTTGGCGGCGGAAGCGGTACTCGTCCCACCAGAAATCCTGGCCGCGTTCCACAAAGTCGTGGATGCGCGAAGCCACCCGTTCGCGGTCTTCGGGGTGGATGTTGTTTTCCCACCAGTCAATGCATTTTTCGATTTGCTCGTCCGGGTGGCCGAACAGATTCGTGATGCCGTCGTTCCAAAACAAGTCGTTGGTCAGCAAATCCCAGTCCCACACGGCATCGTTGGTGGCTTTGGAAATGATATTGTACCGCTTTTCGTTGATTTCCAGCACTTTGCGGGCTTGCACCTTGTCGGTCACGTCCACGCCGATGCCCCATGTGTGAAAGCCCATGAACGACTCGCTGTCGTATTGGATGGTCCATGAAATAATCCGCTTTGAGCCGTCCTTGCAAGTCACCTCCAGTTCCCAGTCGCGTATGCGCGACACCTGCTGGCGTTTGCCCCATTTGGACATGATCTTGGCTCGTTCGCCCGGGTCGGGGTAAAGGTAGGCCATGCCATCCGGGTTGCCCACGATTTCCGCTTTCGGGTAGCCGAAAACCCGTTCGCATTCGCGGTTCCAGAAGCGAAAATTGCCCAAGTCGTCCCAGGCGCACATCAGCGTCGGAAACTCGTCCACCACTTGCATCAGGTGCTCCTCGTCCACTTCGTCGGCGTATTCTTCCGGTGTGCGCGGTTTCACCAGCAGGCACACAAACTCGCCATGCGCATCGTTGTAGTAGTAGGCTTCGGTTTGATGGAAGCGGACACCGTACTGCTGCTTGATGCCAAGGCGTTGCGTGAGCGGGCTTTCCGTTTTGGAGGCGGCAAACCAGTCGTTCCAGTCCATGCGATGGTTGCGAACGTCCGTCAGGCCGAAGTCGTCGAAGTGTGCGGTGCCTGCTTTCGGGCCGTTGGCTAACAAGGCCGCAAAAGCCGCGTTTTCCTGCACCACTCGGCCCGCTTTGTCAAGGATACAGAGCGGGTCTTTGGTTTTCGACAATGCGAATTGAAGCAAAGAGGCTTGTATTACATTGTTCATGGGATGTAATTTGGGTGGAAACGGCTGGTTTGCAGGGGGTTCGGGGGTTTGCGCAAACAATAAAGCAAAACAAATTTACATTTAGCAACTGATGTTGGATAGAAATTTACACACTGTGACTGTTTAACATTTCGGCTTTTGGTTCCGAACCGTAGGGGCGGGGCTTGCCCCCGCCCTGTTTCGTGCAGGCTCGGCCAAGGGCAATGCGAGTCTGTGCCCAACAGGGCGGGGGCAAGCCCCGCCCCTACAGTCGGTACGTTTTGGGCAAAAAACGGCCAAAACGGAAAATCTTAAACAGTCACACTGTAGGACAAAAGAGAAAAGAAGAAAGAGCAAAGAGGGTTTGCCAGGCCGCTCTTTTTTCTTTGCTCTTTCTTCTTTTCTCCAGTAGCATGAGAAATTTATTAAAAATTGCCCAAAACGGATTGAAAAGACGGCACGCCGGAAACGGGATTTTTCACATGGTCGAGGCCCGTGCGTGCGTAACAGCGTTTGCATCGCAGTGGAGCCAATGTTGTACAGAGAGCGGAAAGTACAGGACAGACACCACGCCGACCCGTCGCAATTTGCGCCAAGTTTTGTCGGGACGGTTTTTTTGAACCAAACCCCGCGAAGCCGTATCTTTACCCGCATCCATTACCGGCCGCTCCATGCACGTTGCTCTATTCGTTCCCTGCTACGTTGACCAGTTCTATCCGCAAGTCGCCGTAGCCACTTTACGCTTGCTCGAACAGTTGGGTTGCACCGTCAGTTTTCCGGTCGGGCAAACCTGCTGCGGCCAGCCGATGGCGAATTCGGGCTACGCGCATTTGGCGGGCGGGTGCGACGAGAATTTCATCCGCAACTTTGCGGGTCACGACTACATTGTGTCGCCGTCGGGCAGTTGCACGCTGCACATAAAACACCACCTGCACGGCCGCACCGAAACCGACGAACGCACCGCCGCCGACATCCGTAACCGTGTATTTGAGTTAACTGAATTTCTAACCGATGTGTTGCACGTGACGGCCCTGCCCGCCCGCCCGCCGCGTCCGCTGCGCGTGGGCTTGCACCAGAGTTGCCACGGCCAACGCGGCCTGCACCTGTCGCCCATGAGCGAACTGATGGGCCGACAAGGCGACTCGAAGCCCGAACAACTGCTGCGCATGGTGCCGGGGCTGGAACTGGTGGAACTTGACCGCCGCGACGAATGCTGCGGATTCGGCGGTACGTTTTGCGTGGCCGAGGAAGCCGTGTCGGTGAAGATGGGCAAAGACCGCGTGGCCGACCACCAACGCCACGACGCGGAGGTAATCACCGGCTCAGACGTATCGTGCCTGATGCACTTGGAGGGCATTCTGCGCCGCCAAGGCAGCCCGGTGCAAGTAAAACACATCGCGGAGTTGTTGGTGGGATGAGGGGGGCCTCACCCCCGGCCCCTCTCCCAGGGAGAGGGGAGAAACGTTCAACCGAACGAGCCTTGCATACAGACAGTTTACAGACAGAAAGCTCGGCCAGCCCAAAGGCACTCCCCTCTCCTTGGGAGAGGGGCCGGGGGTGAGGCCCTTATCCAACCATCGAAATGATACGCCTCAGCGAGCCGGTGAAGACGGCGGGAAACGAGAAAAAGGGCTGGGTGTCCACGCACACCTTCACAATGCTGGACGAGACGGGGCAGCCGGTGGGGGAGATTGCCTTGCGCCTCGGCCACACCGAATGGGTGGTTCAGTACGCCGGCCACGTGGGCTATCACGTCAATGCGCCGTTCCAAGGCCGGGGTTACGCCACACAGGCGTGCTTGTTGCTTCGGCCGCTGGCTGTCAACGAAGGTTTCACCGAACTGTGGATCACCTGCAATCCCGACAACTGGGCCTCGCGTCGGGTGTGCGAAAAAATCGGGGCCGTGCTGGTGAACATTGTTGACCTGCCGCCCGGCAACGAAATGTACGAACGCGGCGAACGCCAGAAATGCCGCTAT
>JALOMD010000409.1 GCA_025455595.1 Cytophagales bacterium
TTTCGCCAAATGGTTTGCAAACCGGTTTTCGTCCGCAACCCCGGTTAAAATCGTGTGCGGTATGGGCAACAACGGCGGCGACGGGCTGGCGGCGGCGCGACTGCTGTACGAGCAGGGCTATGAACCGGAGGTTTGGATGGTGCATCACACCGACCGACCATCGGCCGATTTCAGCACCAACCTGCGCCGCCTGTCCGATGGGATTCCGGCGCACAACGTGACCGAAGCGTCTGAAATACCGCATTTTGGCGCAGAAGATTTGGTGGTGGACGCGTTGTTTGGTTCGGGGCTGACGCGTCCGGCACAGGGATTGGCCGCAGCCGTGATTGCGTCCGTCAGCCGGGCGGGTGAAGTAATCGCCGTGGACATTCCTTCGGGGCTGTTTATGGACGCGCCGAACCAGCCGACGGACGCGGTGGTGCGGGCCACGCACACGGTTTCGTTCCAACTGCCCAAGTTGGCATTCTTGCTGCCGCAAAACGCTGAATTCGTGGGCGAATGGCACTTGGCCGACATCGGCCTGCACTCCGTCGCCTTGTCCGAGGCCGTTACCGACCGATTCTATTTTGACGAAAAAACGGCCAAAACGCTGCTGCGTCCGCGCCAAAAATACGCCCACAAAGGTACGCACGGCCACGCCTTGCTGGTGGCAGGCAGCCGGGGCATGATGGGGGCGGCCATGCTGGCGGCGTGGGGCTGCCTGCGGGCAGGCGTGGGCAAATTGACGGTTCATGCGCCGCACACGGCCAACGACCTGCTGCAAATGGCCGTACCCGAAGCCTTGTTCGCCCCGGATGAAAACGACACGCACACGACCACCATTTGGACACCCGAAAAGCTGGCGGGCTACGCGGCGATTGGCATCGGGCCGGGGCTGGGCGTAGGGCCGCAGACAGCCGCATCGCTGGGGTCGCTGCTGGAAAACGCCGGACAAACGCCGCTTGTCTTGGATGCCGACGCACTGAACAATCTGTCGGAAAATCGGGCGTTCCCGCCGCTTGCGGGATCTTCGATTTGGGCAAAAATGCCTGAAAACGCCATCCTCACGCCGCATCCGCGCGAGTTTCGGAAACTGTTGGGCCGCGACTGGCAAAACGACTACGAAAAGCTGGGTTTGCTGACGGAATTTGCCGTCACACACCGCGTGGTTGTCTGCCTGAAAGGTGCCCACACCGCCGTGGCCCTGCCCGACGGCACGCTGCACTTCAACAGCACGGGGAACCCTGGCATGGCCACCGGCGGCACCGGCGACGTGTTGACGGGCATCCTTACGGCTTTGCTGGCCCAAGGCTACCCGCCCGCCCACGCCGCCCAACTGGGCGTGTACCTGCACGGCTCCGCCGGCGACCACGCCGCCGCTGCCAAAAGCGTGCATTCCCTCACCGCCTCCGACTTGCCGGAGTTTTTACCGGCGGCGTTCCGGCGGTTGAGTGGCGAGTAGCCAGTGATCAGTCGTTAGTGGTTGGTAATCGGGTAGCAGGCGGACGCATATGGACATATTGACCAGATTCTTTTGATTGTACAACAGTTGTTTTGAGCAAAAATCACCCAGAACGGCCTGAATACTGAAATTTATAGATTGTGAAATAACTTCCTTAAAACTAACCCGAGGAGGGAATCTGTGAATCAGGGCTTAAAACCTATGTTTTCTTAGCCAAGTTAGTTCAACATCCATAGAACAGTCACGACATAAAAGATGAAAAAAGACGAACAAATAAATGTTCAATCAAGAAACTATGCACTTCTGTGTTGGGCAATGCTTCTGTTTGGCTTGCTCATTTTCATAATTGTCTTCGGTGTGGCAATGCTAGTTTATCTGAGTACTCTTTTCTTGCTTCCGCTGTACGGCATTTTCCAAAGTGAAGAATTGAGTATTCGCAACAGACTCTTGACAATCAGAAGCCACCCGTTCAAATCCGAAAAGACTTTCGACTTGGAAAAATTGGTTAAGTGGGAAATCACGTCCGCATCAGGAAGATACATGTGGGGACGTACGATTTACCTCCACCTCACCGAAAAGAAAAAAGTGAAACAAAAAATCCTCATCTCCGAAATGCAGTTCAAGGATTTCGACCGCATCGTGGCGTATTTCGATTCAGCGTTCGGTCATGCCAAAATCAAGAGTTGAAAAATCGCTCGGATGGTTATACCAACCCTTACGGGTCGGGAGTAAACTCCCATACTTGACGTACGTTCCCCACCGCCCCGCTGAACCCGCAAAAGGAATAGATTTTGCCGTTGAAGGACAAAAGTGCTTCACCAATCGTGGCCGCACCCCAGTGGTCGGGCAGCGGTGTCCAACGGTCAGCCGCCGGGTCGTAGGAGTAGAACTCGTAGCGGCGGCCCTTCACGTAGGCCCGACCATTAAGCGTACAAGCCAAAGCGGGGAGGAAAAGTGGCGGCCCGTCGTTAAGCCGCCGCCACCTGTCGGTGTCGGGCGTATACTCCCAGAAGTCCTTGGCGTTGTGGTAATCACCGCCCGTCACGTAGCCCTTGCCGTTCAGGGAAAAGGCGGCCCTTATGTTTGTGGGCATCGTGGGAAAATCCGCTCTCTTCGTCCAGTGGTCGGCCGCCGGGTCGTACTCCCACCAGTCGGGGCGTTTTTTCTCTCCGGAGTCGGCTGTTCCCGCCCAGCCCAAGCCAGCATAGCCCTTGCCGCCCAAGGCAAAAGCCACCCCGCCCTGGCGTCCCAGCGTGTCGGGGAAGTCGGCGCGGTGCGTCCAACGTCCGGTCGCCGGATCGTAGGCCCAGAACAGGCGGCTCTTTTCCGGGAGGCGATTGCGCTTCCCGGTTCCGTAGTAAACGGTTCCACCGACAACGAAGCCCATGCCTTGGTACCCGCCGTCGTCTTCGTCGCCGCCGGGCAGATCGGCCAGTTGCCGCCAGCGGTCAGCGGCCGGATCATACTCCCACCAAGACCGTAACGAAACGGGATTATAGGAACCCATGCCGAAGTAAATGCGGTCACCGACCGCCGCACCCCAACCATACGCCGGCACCCACTGGCCAGGGAAGTCTGCCAGCCGTCGCCATGTCCCACCGGTAAGTACTGTGAAATCCTTGTCCGAGGTCACTGTCTGCCCACGGGCCGTCACGGTGATTTTACCGGTGGTGGCTCTGTCCGGCACTGTAACCGTCAGGGTGGAGTCGGTCGCCTTGGTCACAACAGCCCGCACACCGTTGAACAGAACCGTGTTGGCCGACGAGTCCGAATCGAAGAAACGGCCCTTGATTTCGACGCTGTTGTTCACCCCGGCCGCCTCCGGGAAGAAGCTGAGTATCTGCGGAGGAATTTGTTCGTCAGGTCGGCAGCCGTACAACACCAAGGCTGCAAAAATCCCCAAAACCATCTGTTTCAGAGACAGGCGCGCAAGAAAACAACGGGCCATAAGAAAGATGCGGTTATGTGGAAAGTATTCGCAGGCAAAATATACGATTTTTCCAGCAACCTTGTCAAGCTCTTCAACCTTCATGTCACGGTTTCATCTGATTTTGAGCGGCCGTAGGATGGCCGCCAACCCGATCACCGCCCAGATAATATTCACCACCGCCGACGGAATGGCGTTGTGGTACAGCGTAAGCACAATCAGGCACGCACTGCCGACGACGTTGAACCACTTGTACGTCGGAGAGTCGGCACGGAGGGTGCCGCGCATGTTCAGGAAGTAGGCGGCCACCACTAATACGGAGCCAGTCCAGCCGATGGTTTCGACGAGCAGATTGTAAGGCATGGGCAAGCGGGTGACAGGATTGCGTTACTGCCAGATGCGGGATTTTCAATACCACCGATGGCGGCATCTGCGATTTGGGCAAAAATCGCTGAAAACGTAATGCCATGAGCGGAGGCGGGCAGGAAAAATCGGATATTTTTTTCAAGCCCATGCAACCATCGGGGCGGTTTTGGGGTCATAGGTTCAGGAGAGCGTTAAGAAAGATGAAAAAACATTTACTGCTTTTGTGTGTGTGGGCTATCGTTTCAGCTTGTGAACGGCTTGACCCAACCCATCAGACCCGCATCGTCAATGTCAGTGCGTTCGATTTTGAGCAAATGGTTTTCAAGTCCAATAATCCTGCTTACTTTCCGACCATCAGCATCGGGCAAATCCCACGAGGCAATACATCCGCTTATTTCAAGGCCGAACCTAATGACATTGTACTCTGTCGGAACATCGAAGTTACTGTCAACGGAAAGAAAATATTTCGTCAACGTGCCCCGTGCGAGATGATGGACCTTGTCTCTACTCCACACGGCAAGTACACCATACGCGCCGATATTAGGAACGATTCGCTACGGCTTGAAGTGGTTCGTGACTGACTGATAGCAAACACAAACAACGTAGTGAAAAACAGGCGTTTTGAGCAAAAATCGAAGATGCCGCCAGTTGGCGGTATTACCCAATCCGGCAACAGGCGGAAATGCCCAAAACACCTTTGCAATTCTGAATTCTAAATTCACAATTCTGAATTGAATTCGTACTTTTTACCGTGCCACAAGACTCCTAAACTCGACTGAATGTCGTTTCAAGAAAATGAACTGATTGACGGCTGTGTGCGCTGCGACCGGGCGTGGCAGCGTCGGCTCTACGAACGTTTCTCGCGGAGACTGTTCGTGGTGTGCCTGCGCTATACCAAAAGCCGGGCCGAGGCCGAGGACGTGTTGCAGGAGGCTTTCATCAAGATATTCGAGAAGATCAAGGAATTCCGGCGCGAGGCTCCGCTGGAGGCGTGGCTCAAACGCATCACCGTGAACACCGCCCTGAACCACAACCGCACCAACCTGCGGATGTTCCCGGCGGTGGACACCGACGAGGTGGCCGACAGCGTGGAAGACAACGTTTCGCTGGCCGAAATGGGCTTCCAAGACTTGCTCGGTATGGTGCAGCAATTGCCGCCGCGTTACCAAGTGGTGTTCAACCTGTACGCCATCGAAGGCTACAAGCACCACGAGATAGCCGACATGCTCGGCATCAACGAAGGTACGTCCAAGTCGCAGTTTGCCCGCGCAAGGGCCGCGCTGCGCGAAATGATAGAAGAGAAACAACACTTTAACAGTAGCAAAAACGGTAACAACTATGAACGCTTCGGAAAAGAATAGTTTCGAGGAGCAGTGGCGCAAGGCGTTTGAAGATGCCGAAGACACCCCCGGCCCGGCCGTGTGGGCCAACATTGAGGCGCACTTGGCCGATGCCGAGGCGGCGCGTTACAAACGCAAGTTGGTTGCGTTGCGGTGGCGCATGGCCGCCGCCGTGGCCCTGCTGGTGTTGGCTACCGGCACGTGGGCGTGGTGGTCGGGCAAAGAAAAAACGAACGCAGGCGTGGCCGTGACAAGCCCCGCCCAACCATCAGGCCCGACCCTTGAAAGACAACCGCAGGCCGGCGAAAATCCGGCCAGAATCGCCCAAAGTGAAAACGCAACCGGTGGCAACGCCCCCTCTGAAAAGCCGACAAACGGGTTATCGCAAGGAATGCCGCAGCCGGACGAAAAAGGATTGCCGTCCGGCACCCATCCGTTGACTAAAAAAGACGAAAATATTGCCAAAACGCCAAGGCAGCCAGTCGATAACACACTTGCCGACAAACGACAAAGCGACCAGAAAACGATACGCCCCGCCGAACGTCCGCCCGTTGAAAAAACGCCGCCAACCGGCAAACCTTGGGTAGCCAAACGACAAAGCCGGAAAACCATTGAGCCAGAAAGAAAATCCATTGAAAAACAAGCGTTTGAGGAAAAAGTTGATGAAAACAGCGTAGCCGTTGTACCAAGCAAGCAGCCGGACAATCCGTCAGAAAAACCGGCTGTCGAAACACCGACTGCCGAGCAACCAATCGCCGAAAGCGATTTGGGCAAAAACGCCGAAAACGCAACCAGCGGCGACAACCGCGCCGTCGTGGAGTTGCTCGCGGCA
>JALOMD010000410.1 GCA_025455595.1 Cytophagales bacterium
GCGTTTAGCGTTTAGCGTTTAGCGTTTAGCGTTTAGCGTTTAGCGTTTAGCGTTTAGCGTTTAGCGTTTAGCGTTTAGCGTTTAGCGTTTTGGGCGAAAATCGCCCAAAACGCTGAAGCCCCGTAGGGGCGACCTGTCTGTAGATAAACGTGTACGGTTATTAACAAAGCTCCGTAGGAGCGGCCCCGTTTGACTTCAAAACGTCAGGGCCGCTCCTATGGAGCGTTGTTTACAGCAATGCTTGTTTCTACAAACGGATCTTTCCTACGGGGCTTTACCGTTTTGGGCAAATTTTGCCCAAAACGGCATGTAGGATTCATAATTCCGAATTGCGTGCGTGTCTGGTAAGTCTTAATTCGAGGTTTTTTGGGCAGAAAATCGAAAAAAACTTCGGGAGAAAACGCCCGGCGGATGTAAGATTCTCGGCGACAAGTTCAAAAAGCCGTCCGGCAAGCAGCCGAATAAAAAATCAGAAATTCGTAAAACGGCTTTATTTAAATTATTTCTACAGATTTATCGGCCTTTGAAATCACATGAAAGCCTTTAAAACAAAATAAAATTCTGTCTCCTTGGTTACGACAATTGCCGTAACCGAACAAAAATTTTTGACGCAATTATGCAACGAAATATCCGATTACTTCGGCGGCTGCATTTGTATTTATGTTCAAACAACGTTCAAAAAACACAAAACAATTTAAAAGCCCCAAAAATCAACTGTAAACACAATTAACAAATACAAAACTATGAAAAAAGTATTCTTGACTCTGGCTGCCATTGCTTTTACCGCTGCATCTGTTGTGGCGAACAACAATCCGAAAACCGCCACCGTTGAAATGGCTGCTTACAAAGTTGCCGACGGCACGGGTGTAAAGCTGATTGTATTGAACACTGCCGGTGAAAATGTGACTGTACACATCAAAAACAAAAACGGCAAAGTCGTTTTCACGGATGTGGTTCGCCAAGAGTCTCGCTTTTCGCGCAAATATGTGTTCGACAAAACCATGGAAGGCGGCGAGTACACAATTGAAGTGGTGAACAGCAAAGACGTTGCCAGCCAGTCGGTGTCGCTGTGATTGGTTCTTCTGGAGTGGAAGCATCGGGAAACCCGGCCTATAGCCGGGTTTTTCGTTTTGGGCCAAAAACGCCACTTTGAAGTACAATTTCAGGTCAGGGGTCAGAAAAAATGGGCGGTGGCAGGTTAATCAAACCGTTTTGGGCAAATTTCGCCCAAAAAGCTCTACTCTACACATTGCCTCAAAAAAATTGTAAACCAAGCTATGTACAAAGGCAAGGCTTGTTTGTAGGTACAGTGACCGTTCAAAATTTTGCGACAGTGTCTTGTCATACCGACGTAAGGAGGCATCGGCCATTCCAATCGCGAATCTCTGAAATATCCGTGTGCCTTAAGCCGGATTGCTCCTGTTGGTCGGAATGGCAAACCGTTTCTTTAGTTGCTTTTCAAAATACGAAACAGTCACGCATATTCTGAAGCTTTTTTGCAACAATACAAACATCACTCAAAAATCACCGTCTTGTTGTCTTTGATAAATATCCGGTCTTCGAGCACTAATTTCAGGGCTTTGGCTAACACTATCTTTTCCACATCGCGGCCAGCTTGTGCCATTTCCACGGCGGTCTTGGAATGATCCACCCGGATTACGTCTTGCATGATGATCGGGCCTTCGTCAAGGTTTTCGTTCACAAAATGCGCCGTCGCCCCGACGATTTTCACGCCTCTGTCAAAAGCCTGTCGGTACGGATTGGCCCCGATGAAAGCGGGCAAGAAAGAGTGGTGAATATTGACAATGCGGTTGGGGAAATGCGCCGTAAACGCAGGCGTGAGCACGCGCATGTATTTGGCGAGAATCAGATAATTGGCGGGATACTGTCTGATTACAGACAACACTTCGGCTTCGTGTGTTTCGCGGTCCCTGTTTTCGTGCGGAACGCAATGGAACGGCACGTTGAATTTTTCGGCCAGCGACTGTAGCGTGTCGTGGTTGCTTACCACGGCCAGCACGTTCATGTTCAGGTCGCGGAAGGCCCCGCGCACCAGCAAGTCACTCAAGCAGTGGTGTTCTTTGGTAGCGAGGATGACCACATTTTTCGTCTGGTTGGTGGTCAGTGCGATGTTCACACCGTTTGGCAACATGCCGCGCAGTCCGCTCAGTATTTTCTCCGGCTGCGTCTGTCCGGAAAATTCCGTTCGCATGAAAAAATAACCCGTGGTGCGATCCACAAACTCGTCGTTGCGGATAATGTTCAGGTCGTTGTGGTACAGTACGCCAGTGATTTTGTAAACCAGTCCTTTTTCGTCGGGGCAGTCAATGCGTAGGATGTAGTCGGGTTGCATGTGCGTGAAAATCAGGCCGCCAATATACAGGCGTTTGCGCAAATGCCAATGAAGCCGCTTGATGTTTGGCGTTTTGGGCAATTTTTGCATAAAACGCTTTACTTGTCTTGAATCGTGGATTGGCACGGATTGCGCGGATTACACGGAAAAATTTCCGGGGAACAGCCGCGTCCGTCCAAAAGCCGCACATCCGTGCAATCCGCGTCATCCGCGATTCAAGACGGAAGGCGTTTTGGGTGTTTTTTGCCCAAAACGCTTTTCATTGCACCATCACGCTTCGGTGTGATTACTGCAGCAGCCTACATCGCTGACAGGCAGAAGCCTGCGGTACATCGCTACTCGCTCCGCAAGCTTTTGACCGGGTTCGCCAGAGCGGCTTTGACGGCCTGAAAACTCACTGTAATCAATGCAATCAACACAGCCAACAGACCGGCGGCGGTGAAAGCCCACCATGAAATGTCTATTCTATAAGCAAAATCCTGTAGCCATTGGTTCATCGCGTACCAGGCAATCGGCACGGCTATCACAAACGCAATCAGCACCAGTTTCAGAAAGTCTTTGGACAACAACGCCACAATGCCCGACGTGGAGGCTCCCAGCACTTTGCGGATGCCGATTTCCTTGGTGCGTTGGGTCATCACCAGTACGGCAATGGCAAACAGACCGATGCACGAAAGCACAATCGCCAAGCCAGCCGCCGTGATGAAAATCTGATAGTAACGTTCTTCTTTTCGATAGAGACGGTTGGTGTTTTCGTCAAGGAACGAACCTAAGAATTCGCTTCCGGGAGCCGCTTTTTTCCACGTCTGTTCCAGCAAAGCCATTGTCTGCGGCACGTTTTGGTTATTGATTTTCACGAAAATGTAATTGACCGGAAAATCCCGATTGCGCAGTTCAATCATCTGTGATTCCACTTTGCTGTGCAGCGATTCGAAGTGATAGTCTTTCAGAATGCCCACGACTTGCCTATGTGAGGCACTGTCGTGGATGGGCAGCCGTTCGCCCAGCGGATCGCCGCCAATTTGCTTGGCGAACGTCTCGTTGATCAGAACCGCCTGTGTGGAGTCGGTGGCGTACTGGCGGGAAAAATCCCGTCCGGCCAGCAGTTTCAGTTCCATCGTTTTCACAAAATCATAGTCCACACTCAGGTTGTTGGCTTGCAGGATGCGGTTCTTGTGTTCAAAGCCAATCACTGATTTCCACGAAGAACCGTCCTTGCCCCGACCCAAGTTGTTCGATGCACCGGTGATGCCTAAAACAGCCGGTTCATTAGCCAATTCGTTGCGCAGGCGTTGCAATACCAGGCCGCCGTCTTGTCCGGCTCCCACCGGAATGCTGACAACCTGTTTGGTATTGAAGCCGAGCGGTTTGTTGCGCAGGAAATTGATTTGCTGGCTCACAATCAACGTACTGGCAATCAGCAAAGTGGCTATTACAAATTGCACGACAATCAGACTGCTGCGTATAGAATTTGATTTGCCTACAGACACTTTGCCTTTCAATGTCAATACCGTGTCAAAGCGGCTGATGAACCACGCCGGATAACCACCCGCCAACACCGTGACCAACAGAAACACAAGCATAACTACAGCTATCACGCCTATGTTCAAGAGCATTTCCATTGAGATTTTGGTGCGGAAAGCGGCTTTGTATTCGGGCAACACCAGTCCGGCCAGCAGCCCGCCCAACAACAATGCAAACAGGCCGACAATGAGAGCCTCGCCCCAAAACTGCCCGACGACCTGCCACTTCATGGCTCCCAACACTTTGCGCATCCCCACTTCTTTGGCCCGCGTCAATGAACGGGCCACCGACAGGTTGACGAAGTTGATGGCCGCAATGGCGACGATCAAAAAGCTGATTGTCAGCAGAATGTACGGATACAGGTGCGCGTTGCCTTCCTTGATG